>JASFUL010000042.1:0-19116 GCA_050050315.1 Gemmatimonadota bacterium | reverse complement strand
GCTCGCGAGGGCGCGGCGCAGGGGTCGCAGCTCCTGGTTCGGGGAGTCGAAGAGGAACGGCAGGACGGCCAGCGTCGACGCGTCGGGCGGGCGACCTCCGCGCAGCTGCTCCTCGTTCACGATGGCCTCGCGAACCGCGACCCGCAGCTCCTCACGCCTGAGGAGGCGGATGCGTGCCTCGATGTGGTCCCGGACCGAGCCCGGCGGCAGGAACCGGGCGAAGGACTCGTACGCGGAGACGGCGTCGCCCGGCCGGTCGACGTCCGAGTACGCCAGACCGAGGAAGAACCACACGCTCGGCTCGTCCGGATCGAGACGCTGGGCTCGCTCCAGCACGGGGATGGCCTCCCTCGAACGCTCCACGGCCCGGTAGGCCGCCCCGAGCCGTACGAGCGTCGTCACGTCCGCTCCGGCCTGGTCGGCCCGTGCCTCGAGCTGGGGGATGCTCGAGGCGGGAGGGACGTCGGGGAGGGGGATGCCCTCGGCGCAGGCCGTGAGCATGCCGAGGAGCGCCAGCCCGGGCCAGATGCGGAACCCACGGACCGGCAGGAGATTCGAACCACGGCCCTTCGCCATGTCGCCCCCTCGCGGCGGGAACGGCCCTTCCTGGCGTCGCGGGCCCGGGAACCGGATCGGAGGACATCGGATCCGGGAGGTGCGCGCCGGCTCCCTGCCGCGGACCGAAGCTGCGGTGCGGCTCACCGGGCACGTCGGGAGGTCGCGGTGGATCTCCGCGTCTGCGTCCTGTCGCGACGGAGGCACCGGCCGCTCGACGCTCGACCGGTGCGAAAGATACCGGCCGTGTCTTGGGGCGGCCAGCACGGCGTGCCTGTCCCGGGCGCCGTCGACGGGCCGGAACCGCCCCCCCGACCGGGCCTCCGGGAGTCCGCGCCGGCGCGCGCGCCGCCTGGCCACGCTGGAGAGGCGGAGCCATGATAGGGAGTCGCCCCCCAACCCGACCGAGGAGCGCCCAGGTCGTGACCGAGCCCGATCACCACGGGAAGACGTCGGGGACCCTGGACTCCGCGTCCCGCCCCGTCGCCGTCTTCGTTCACCTCTCGGGCGACCGCCGCGGCACGACCGAGCGGCTCTCGGGGGACCTCATCACCATCGGCACGGCCCCCTGGGCCCACGTGGTGCTCCCGCCCGATCCGGGACCGGGTCCCGAGCCCATCCACGCGACGCTGCACTGCCGCGGCCTCACGTACGAGCTCGTGGCCACCGCGAACGCCGACGTCTGGGTCAACGGCCAGCTGGTCGACACCCTCGTCCTCGCCTCCGGCGATCTCCTGGAGTTCGGCAAGGACGGACCGATCCTGCGCTACCGGCTCCATCCGCCCGGATCCCCGGCCCACAAGTCCCTCGGCGAAGCGTTTTCGGACTCCGTGGACTTCGCCCGACACGGGAGCCGCTCGGCCCTCGGCGCCGCGGCCACGGTCGCCCGGGGCGTGACGTGGCAGCTTGCGACGCAGACCTCGCGCTGGTTCCGGGGTCTGGTGGCGGTGGCCCTCGTCGCGCTCCTCGGGGCCACGGCCTACCTGGCCCGCCAGAACCTCCTCCTGGAGCGCCGGCTGGACCAGGAGCTGGCCCGGGTGGACGGCCTCGCCGAGCTCGTGGAGGGGAACGACCGCGCGACCCTCGGCGTCGAGGACCTCGCCGCCCTCCAGAGGGCCGTCGAGGCCCGCATCGAGACGCTCGAAGCCCGCTCCGGCGACACACGGAGCCTGGTGGAGACCGCCATGGCCTCGACGCTCTTCCTCCAGGGTTCCTACGCCTTCAGGGAGAAGGAGTCGGGACGGATGCTGCGGCGTGTCGTCGCTGCCGACGGGAATCCCGTCCGGGGGCTCTTCGGACCGGCCCTGACCCTGGAGGGCGACGGCGCGGTCTTCGAGGTCTTCTACACGGGCACGGGCTTCATCGCCGACGTCGAGGAGGCCCTGGTCGTGACGAACCGCCACGTCGCCGTGCCGTGGGAGTTCGACGAGAACGCCCGGGGAATCCTCGACCGGGGCTTCGAAGGCGTGATGCAGCGCTTCGTGGCGTACCTTCCCGGGGCGGCCGCCCCGATTCCGGTGGCCCACCTCGCATCCAGCGAGGAGGCCGACGTGGCGGTCGTGCGCGTGGCCGGCCTCCCGGCCGACGCCCGCGCGCTGCCGTTCGCCGACACCCTCCCCTCCCCCGGCGACGAGGTGCTCGTGGTCGGCTATCCCCTGGGCCTCCGGGCCCTCGTGGCCCGGACCGACCCGGCCTTCATGGAGACGCTGGTCGAGGAGGCCGATACCACGTTCTGGAGCGTGGCGCTACGGTTGGCCGAAGAGGGCCACATGGCCCCTCTGGTGAGTCGGGGCATCGTGAGCCAGGTGACGTCCCGGGCCGTCGTCTACGACGCGGAGACGACGAACGGCGGGAGCGGGGGACCCGTCCTCTCGACGGGGGGTCGGGTGGTGGCGGTCAACGCGGCCGTCCTGCCCGACTTCGGGGGCGGCAACATGGGGGTGCCGGCCGATCGAGGGGCGGGGCTCCTCCGGAGCGTACGCGTGGCGGAGGCACCCGGAGGCGGCTGAGGGAAGCCAGTGGGGCGGAGAGGATCCGGACGACGAGATCCTTGCATCCGGTGCCGAATATTCACAGTTTGTCTATAGACGGAAATCACTCATACCCATCCGGCACCCCATGGGATCGCATCCGCCCTCCCCAGAGGCCCACCTGCCCCTGAAAAACGAGACCCTCTGGCTTCTCCTCGCCCTCCACCGGGGACACCGGCATGGCTACGGCCTGATGCAGGAGATCGCGGAGCGGTCGGAGGGACGCGTCCGGATCCAGACTGGAGCCCTCTACCGCCTCCTGCACCGCATGGACGAGGACGGGCTGGTGGAAGAGGTGGAGCCACCCGCGGAGGAGACCGACCGGCGGCGTCGCTACTACGGGATCACGTCCCTGGGTGTCGACGTGCTCGAGGGCGAGTTGGCTCGCATGCGGGAGCTCGTGGAGTCGGGCGTCCGGGACGGCGTGCTCCCGGCCCGGGACGGCGCCGCGTGAGCGCCCCGCCCCCCGCTCCGGAGCGACGGGCACGCCGCGTGTTCCGCCTGCTGCTGTGCTTCTTCCCCGCCCCGTTCCGGGCGCGACACGAGGCGGCCATGCTGGCCACCCTGGTGGAGGCCTGGCGCGACCGCGGGCGCTCGGTCGCGGGGCGGGTGCGCTTCTGGTTCGGCACGGTCGGGGAGATGGTGGCCCAGGGTCTGGCCGAGCGTGTCCGTCCCGCCCCGGTCACGCCACGCGGGGGAGGCGCGAAGGGTGCCTCCGGGCGAGGCGGGTCCTTCGAGAGATGGGCCATGGACCTCCGCACGGCCGCGCGGGCGCTCGGACGGAGCCCCGGATTCGCCGCGATCGTGTCCCTCACGCTCGCCCTCGGGATCGGCGCCAACGTCGCGATCTTCTCCCTCGTGGACGCCGTCGTCCTGCGACCGCTTCCGGTCGACGAGCCGCAGGGGCTGGTGGAGGTGTTCGAGGCGCTCAATGCCCGGAGCGTACGGGGCGGACTCTCCTACGCGACGTACCGTGAGCTCGCCCGCGCCTCCTCTGGCACGAGCGGCATGGCCGCGTTCGGTGGGCAGGAGGCGGAGCTCCGGTTCACGGACCGTGCCGTCATCGTCGAGGTCGGGCTCGTATCGGGAAGCTACTTCCCCGTTCTGGGCGTGAGGGCCCACCGGGGGCGCCTCCTCGCCCCGGAGGACGAGGCGGGATGGGGCGCGTCGCCCGTCGCCGTCGTCTCGTATGATCTCTGGCGTACGGAGCTGGGAGCGGACGAGCACGCCGTGGGCCGTGCCCTCGATCTCCGGGGCCGCTCCTTCACCGTGGTCGGCGTGGCGCCGCCGGGATTCCGCGGTGTCCACCTGACGTCCGGAACGGACGTCTGGGTGCCGGTCACGATGGGCGGAGCCGTGGCCGGGGAGGACGGGCTCTACGGGGTTCCCGACGTGCTCACGACGCCGGTGGCCCACGTGTTCGACGTGGTGGCCCGACTGGAGCGGGGCGTGTCCCCCGACGAGGCCGCGGCTCGACTCAACCAGGCGAGGAAGGCGCTGCCCCATCCGGTGGCCGAGGACGTCGACGAGCCGATGTCCGTCCTGCCGGTGCGAGCGGCCGCCGCCGCGGTGGACCGGGACGATCTGGTGCGCTTCCTCGGCCTGCTGGGGGGCGTCGTGGGCCTCACGCTGCTCATGGCGTGTGTGAACGTGGCCAACCTGCTGGTCGTACGGGCCCGCCGCCGCGCCCGGGATCTGGCCGTCCGGTCGGCCCTGGGTGCCGGGCGTGGTCGGCTCTTTCGACAGCTCGGCCTGGAGGCCCTCCTGCTCGGGCTGGCGGGTGGCGGGTTGTCCCTGGGGACCGCCCGGGCGGGGGTGGCCCTCCTCTCCGGGTTCACCCTCCCCGGGGGCGTCCCGGTGGATCGGGCGGGGCTGCGCCTGGGGCTCGAGGCGTCCCTCCTCGCGGGGGGCCTCGGACTCGTTGCGGCCGTCCTCTTCGGGGCCGTCCCCGCCTGGCGGGCCAGCGGCCCGAAAGCTCTGGGCGGGCTCCGCGTCCGGGAGGGGGCACGAGGGGGTCGTGCCGGATGGGGTCTCCTCCTGGCCGCCCAGAGTGGGCTCTCCGTCGTGCTCCTCGTTGGCGCCGCGCTCTTCGGGAGGACCCTCCAGGAGGCGCTCCGCACCGATCTCGGGTTCCGCCCCGACTCCGTCGCGGCGCTCTCGGTCCGCCTCCGTCCGCACGGCGCCACCGGGGAGGAGGCCGTGCGTCTCGTGGAGGCCGTGCTGGACCAGACGCGGGCGCGGCCGGGAATCACCGGTGCGGCGTTCGCCACCCACGTCCCCGTCTCCGCCCGCACCTTGGCCCTTCCCTTCCTCCCGGAGGGGGGCGAGCGGGTCCCCGGCGGCATGTCGATCAACGTCGTGACCGCCGGCTACTTCGACCTGCTGGGCATCCCCCTCCTCTCCGGGCGCACCTTCGACGCCCGGGACCGCGGGGACGGCCCGCGGGTGATCATCGTGAACGAGGCGGCCGCGGAGTTGCTCTGGCCCGGGGAGAACCCCCTCGGCCGAGGGGCGCGCATCGTCTTCCACGAGCGGCCGTCGACGGTGGTGGGCGTCGTGGGTCAGACGCTCTACCACGACCTGTCGGACCGGGACCAAGCGTACGTCTACTATCCCCTGTCGCAGCTGGCGGGCCCGGCCGCGTCCCGCGCCAGCTTCCTCGCTCGCAGCTCCGGGGGGAGCACGCGGGCACTGGAGGCCCTCAGGAACTCGGTGGACGAGGTGGCTCCGCTTCTGCCCACGTACGCGGGCCGATCGGTGTCGGACCAGCTCGACACGGTGCTGGCGACGCAGCGGTTCGGAGCCGCCCTCCTCGGCCTCTTCAGCGGCCTCGCCCTCGTCATCGCCGCCGTGGGCGTCTACGGCGTCGCCTCGTGGGCCGTGGCCGCCCGCCGTCGCGAGATCGGGATCCGGAGGGCTCTCGGAGCCCGGACGCCCCGCTTGCTCGCCGGCGTGCTCGGAGCCGCGGCGGGGGCGATCGTCGCCGGCACGGCCTTCGGCGTGCTCGCCGCCCTCCTGCTGGCCGGGCTGCTGGAGGTGTTCCTGGTCGGCGTCGCCCCCCTCGACGGGGTGGCGTTCGGCGCGGCGCTGGGCGCCCTCGGTCTGGCGGCCCTGGTGGCCGTGGCGTTGCCGGCCCGTCGGGCCGTGGCCGTCGATCCCGCGGAGACCATGCGCGCGGAGTAGGGGCTGCCCATCCGCGCCGAAGTCACCCGGCCGGAAGGGACGCGATGAACTTCCCCACGAGGTTCAGGTTCGCCAGCTCGCTCCACCACGATTCGGCGTCGTGCTGGACGTAGAACGGCTCCGAAGTCAGGACGATCACCATGTCGAGGTCGTCCAGCAGGATGATGAACTGCCCCCCGTGTCCCCAGGCGTAGTCGAACCGGTGGACTCCGGCCCGGGCCGACCACCACTGGTAGCCGTACCCGACGTCGCGGTGGTACAGGCCGACGCGGCCGTCGTGGACGCCGCCGGAGTCGAACCGGCGGGAGTACGGCTGCAGGGACTCGGCGATCCACTCGGCCGGGACGATCCGACGTCCCCCGACCTGGCCGTCGTCCAGGTAGAGGAGCCCGAACCGCGCCGCGTCGCGGGCCGTGAATCGCAGCTCGCCGTGGCCCATGAAATAGCCTGCCCGGTCCTGGATCCACTCCCCCTCCTCGACCCCGAGCGGCCCGAACAGGTGTTCCCGGGCGAAGGACCTGAGATCGGTCCCGCAGGCTCGGGAAACGACGACCCCGAGCCAGTGGGAGGTGAGGTTGCTGTACTGGAACGCCGTCCCCGGATCGGCCGTCAGGGGCAGGTCGGCCACGAGGGGTAGATAGTCGCCCGTCAGGAGCGCGTTCCAGTACGTCGAATCCGTCTCCTCCCAGGGGTACCCGGCCCGCATCTGGAGCATCTGCCGGAGGGTGATCTCCCGCTTCCGTGGGTCGGTCACCCGGTCGGCCACGTCCGGGAAGAACTCGAGCATCCTCTGATCGACACTGTCCAGGCAGCCGCGCTCCAGGGCGATTCCCACCAGCGCGGAGGTGTAGCTCTTGGTGACCGACTGCAGGAGCTCCTTCCGCTCCCGGGAGCTGCCGTCGAAGTAGCTCTCCGCGACGAGGCGCCCGTCCTTGACGACCAGGAGCCCGAAGAGGGCCTCGCGGTCCGCGGCCTCCAGGAAGAGTTCCGCCACGAGGGCCGGATCCAGGCCCTCCGCCTCGGGGGTCGACACCTCCCAGCTTCCGCCCTCCGCGGGGGCGTACCCTACCGCGTCCAGCTCGTCCGGTCCGGGCCGGAGCATCTCGGCGACCAGGGGGCGGGTGCGCTCGATCTCCGCGAAGTCCAGGACCAGCCCGAGGGGGCGGAGGCCCTCCTGGATGCTCTCGTAGGTGCTCCTCACCACCTCGAAGGGAAGCGAGACCGCCTCCGCCGGGGTGTTCCCTGCGTGGTCACGGACGTACTTCCTGGCGCCGTGCTCCAGCAGGTCCCGGACGATCTCGGTACGGCACAGGAACGCGGCGGTGTGGAGGGCCGTCCCCCCGTCGTCGTTCGTCAGGTCCAGGTCCGCCCCCGCATCCATGAGGATCCGGGCAATCTCGAGGCGGTCGAAGGTGGCCGCGATGATCAGGGGCGTGGACCCGTACGGGTCCTTCGCGTCGAGGTCCGTGCCGGCGGCGACGTGCCCTCGGACGGCTTCGACGTCCCCCGTCAGCGCGGCCACGTGGAGGCTCACATGCGGTGCGCCGGGATCCTGCGCTAGGAGCGGCGCGGAGGCCCGGAGAGCGAGGGGCAGGGTCGAGAGGAGCGCCAGGAACGTCGTGGTCTTCATCGCCGGTCCTCCGGGAGCGCGGGGGGTCGGTCGGTGGATGGGGTGGCCGCGGACGGGTCGGCCGCGGTGGCGTGCCGGGCCGTCGGTTCGCGGGACCTCGGGTCGATGGGCGCCTCCAGCGAGGCTCGTGCCACGGCGTCATCTCCCTGTTCCGCGGTGGATTCGCCGCCCCGCGACCCGTGTGGTCACGATCCTTCACGACGGCGTTCGCCGCATTCCGCGATCGCGGCCCGTCGGCCGGGGGGCGGAAACTACACGGAGGCGTCGGGACGCCTCCCGCCCCGCTTCCCGAACCGGATCCCGAGCCTCTCCATCCGTGAGCGGAGCGTGCTGGGATTCATGCCCAGGAGTTCTCCTGCCCCACCCGGCCCATGGATCTTCCCGCCGGTCATCCCCAGCACCCGCTCGATGTGCCGGGCCACGACCCGATCCAGCTCCAACGAGTCCGGGTCGTCGTCGGTCGCCCCGGGGGCGGCCGGGAGCGAGAAGGAGGCGCCGAGATCGTCGAATCTCAGCGGCTCGCCCCGGTGAAGGATCATGGCCCGCTCCACCACGTTCTCCAGCTCCCGTACGTTCCCGGGCCAGGAGTAGGCGAGGAGGCCGTCGATGGCCCCGGGGGCCAGACGAGGTGTCTCTCCGATCTTGAGCTCTGCCGCCTTCCGGTCGATGAGGTGATGCACCAGCGCGGGGACGTCGCCCAGGCGGTCCCGCAGGGGCGGGATGACGATCGGGAAGACGGCCAGACGGAACCAGAGATCCTCCCGGAAGGCCCCTTCCCTCACCCGCTCCTCCAGGTTCCGATGCGTGGAGGCGATGACCCGTATGTCCACGGGGATCCGTTCGGTGCCGCCCACCCGCTCGATCTCACGGTGCTGGAGGACCCGCAACAACCGCACCTGGGCCTCCAGCGGCATCTCCGCGATCTCGTCGAGGAGGATGGTCCCGCCGTGGGCGCGTTCGAACCGCCCGCGCTTCGTGGCCAGCGCGCCGGTGAAGGCGCCCTTCTCGTGGCCGAACAGCTCGCTGTCGAGGAGCGAGTCGGGGATGGCGCCGCAGTTGACCGGGATGAAGGGTCCGTCCCGCCGAGGCGACCCGAGGTG
This sequence comes from Gemmatimonadota bacterium, assembly GCA_050050315.1. Classification (GTDB taxonomy): domain Bacteria; phylum Gemmatimonadota; class Gemmatimonadetes; order Longimicrobiales; family Gaopeijiaceae; genus JASFUL01. Next base: position 10,618 of record JASFUL010000042.1, on the reverse strand, counting down.
GACGGCGTTGGCGATCACGTCCTTCCCCACGCCCGTCTCGCCCAGCAGGAGGACGGGGCTCTCCGTCGGCGCCACCTGCCGAACCTGGTACATCACACCCTGGAGCCCGAAGTCCGCGCCGACGATGTCGTCGCCCGACATCCGCCGGAGCTCGCGGTTCAGGTAGCGGTTGTCGTCGGCGAGGCGGTTCTTGAGCCGGACGACCTCTTCGTGCTCGAGGGTATTGGACATGGCCACGAAGAACGGCTCCTTCAGCGTCGCGTAGAGCCGTGCGTGGTCGTCGTCGAAGCGGTCGTCCCCTTCCGCGATGAGGGCGAGGGCGCCGACGACCTGGTCCTGGATGATGAGCGGGAGGCTCATGGCCGAGCTGTGGGGCTCGTCGAGCGCCTCCAGAAGACACCGCGTCACGGGCTCCTCGCGAGCCCGGTTGATGACGAGCACGGGGGGTAGCTCCCCCTCCCCCCACACCTCGGCCATCTCGGCCATGGCCGCCCTCGCCGGGGGTGTGTAGGGCACGAGCCGGTCCATCCTGACGCCGCCCCCTGCGTCGGCCCGGGCGACGATCCGCATCGCCCCCAGCTCGTGCTCGTGACGCTCCAGGTAGATCGCGTCGGCGGGAATGTGCCGGGAGAGGTAGTCGAAGCACGAGTGGAGCCCCTCCGCGATCTCCAGGCTCCCGCACAGCCGTAGCGTGGCGTTCCGGAAGAACTCGTTCTCGTCGACCATCCGGGGCGCTCCACCCGAGGGACCCCTGCCCGTAACGACGGTTCCGAAATGTCACCCCTGTCGCCGGATCCGGCAATCGCCAGATACGGCGATTCCGGTCGCGAATGGCCGTGGTTGGCGGGTGTCACACTCCCGGAACTCGTTGCTGCACAACACCACGTCGTCGTTGGCACGGGCTTCGCTCTACGCGGGGTCGGAAGCAGGCATGCTGGATCCGACCGAGGGGGAGACAGTGCTCTTGCAGTTCGCGGTGGCCGGGCTCGGCTCCGGACGTGAAGGACGGGAGGCGGCCGTGCAGGGGGCCCGGCCACGGGACGGGCTCCTCGAGGAGGCGCACGGTCCGGAAGGGGGATGCCACGTCGCGCCGGAAGGCGCGTCCACGACCACGTCGGGCCTGACGTGGTGCCTGGAAGGCTGGATCCGGCCGCGCGAGGGGCCATGAAGACCCTGATCTACGGAGCGGGACCGATCGGCCGCTGGCTGGCCCTCCGTCTGCACCGCGAGGGAATGGACGTGACGTTGCTGGCTCGAGGTCGGACGTACATGACGCTGGCCGAGGAGGGAATCAAGATCGTCGACGGCCTGACCGGTCGAAGGAACTCCGGGAGAGTGGGACTGGCGAGCCGCCTGGACGCGGAGGACCACTACGATCTGGTCGTCGTGGCGATGCGGAAGTCGGCACGTCTCTCCGTGTGTCCCGTGCTCGCTCGGAATCCCCACCTCGGACACATCGTCTTCGTCGGCAACGACGTATCCGGGTTCCACGAATACCGGAGGTATCTGGCCGCGGAGAGCGTCATGCTCGGCTTCCCGGGGATCGGCGGTGGCCGGGACCGGCGGACCGGAGATCTCGTGATCCTGGACCGGAGGAAGCCCCGCGCCCCAGCCGGCCCTCTCTTCCTGGGTGAGCTCGACGGGCCGACGAGGGATCGCACCCGTCGGATCGCCGCGTTCTTCGAGTCTGCGGGGATCGACGCCCGCGTCGAGGAGGACATGGACGGTTGGCTCAAGTACCACTTCGCGTTCATCGCACCGCTGGCGGGGACGGTGTTCGGCAAGGGGGGCGACATCCGCGCCGTGGGCCGGGACGGAGCGGCGGTACGTCGCTTCTGCCGGGCCTGTCGCCAGGCCGGCGAGGTCCTCCAGGCCGCGGGGTACCACAGGCGGCAGCCTCCGGTGTTCAACCTCTTCTACTGGATCCCGAGGTGGCTCGAGCCGACCGTCTTCGGCCGGCTCTTCGGCTCGAGAGCCGCGGAGATCCGCTTCGGACTCCACGCACGTGCGGCCGCCCCGGAGCTTCTCGAGATGGCCGAGGAGTTCGAGGTCCTGAAGACGCGCGCCGGGGTGCCCACCCCCGATCTCGACGCCCTGCTGGGGCACCTGCCTCGACCGCATGCGGTCGGCGAGGCGAGGGAGGCTGCATCGTGAAGCGTGTCCTCGTCGCCGGGGCCACCGGCTACCTCGGAGCGTTCGTCGCCCGCGAGTTCGCGAGCCGGGGCTACTCCGTACGGGCACTGGCACGGTCGCCCCGGAAGCTAAAGGCCCTCGAGGACTCGCTCGACGAGATCGTCGAAGCCGAGATCACCCGCCCCGGGACTCTTCGGGACGTGTGCGGCGGCATGGACGTGGTGTTCTCGTCCGTCGGCATCACCCGTCAAAGGGACGGGCTGACCTTCCAGGACGTCGACTACCAGGGCAACAGGAACCTCCTGGACGTCGCCCTCCGTGCCGGCGTCGAAAGGTTCGTGTACGTCTCGGTCCTCCACGACCCGGAGCTCCGGAGCCTCGCGATCGTGAGGGCGCACGAGGACTTCGCGGCCGATCTGAAGGCTTCGGGCATCGGGCACTCCGTCGTGCGCCCGACCGCCTATTTCTCCGACATGGAGGAATACCTGGCGATGGCCCGCAGGGGACGCGTCTACCTGATCGGCGACGGTCGATGCCGCCTCAACCCGATCCACGGCGGCGACCTGGCGGTCACCTGCGTGGAGGCCGCGGAAGGCGGCCCGAGCGAGATCGACGTGGGCGGACCGGAGGTCCTGACGCACCGGGAGATCGCCGAGCTGGCGCTGAAGGCTGCGGGGCGGCCCGCTCGCATCACCTCCGTTCCCGTCTGGACGGCGAAGGTCGCGGTCCGGGTCACGAAGCTCTTCGACCGGCACCGCGGGGAGCTGCTGGCGTTCTTCACCGAGACCACGACCCGGGACGCCGTCGGGCCCGCGTCTGGCCGGCGCAGGCTGGGCGATCACTTCGAGAGCCTCGTATGAAGACCGTCGAGATCATCCATCTCAGGTTCGCGGGCCAGAGCCCGGCGGAGCTCGTGGAGACGATCTCGGCGGCCGCCCGGGATCGGACGGACGTGGCCGCGGTCCGCATCTTCCGTCACGCCTGGATCGAAACCGACCTTCTCCTCCACCTCGAGCGCGAGGGCGCGGAGGACCGACCCAGTCCGCTGGGGATCCACCTCGCCGCGATCCTCCGCGGCTACGGAATGGTCGATCACTCGGTGTGGGTCGACCGGTCCGGGCGTTCGGCCACGGTCGGCGGTCCCGCGTCGTAGCGTTCGGCAGTCGGCAGGCGGCGGGCGGCGGGTCACGGCGCCGGTCCGCGGTCCGTGTTCGCTCCCGGGATCCTCCCGTCCGATTCCGGGACGGTGCGTCTCCGAAGAGGATCGGCTCGAGGCCCGTAACATCATGTAGTACAGAGATTTCCGTGTAGATAGGTCGGAGGGGCACGTGAGGTGCTGTGTGAAGTGCGCGGAGGAGGCCGTCTTCGACGGCGCCTGCCCATCGAGGGAGGACACGGAGCGATGAGAATGACCGGATTCGGCTCGGCCCTCAGACAGGACGTGGGCCACGCGTTTCGGCAGATGGTACGGTCCCCGGCGGCGACCGCCCTCGCGGTGCTCACCCTCGGCCTGGGGATCGGCGCTGCCACCGTCGTCTTCAGCGTCGTCAAAGCCGTCGTGCTGGAGGCAGTGCCGTTCGAGTCGCCGGAGCGGCTGGTGGCGGTGCGTGAGCTCACGCCCCAGCGGGACTACTTCTCCACCTCCGAGCCGAACTTCCTCGACTGGGCCGAGCGGCAGCGGGCCTTCACGGACCTCGCCGCCTACACGCTGGGCGACGTGACCCTGTCGGGTCCCGACCGGGCCGAGCGCCTGACCGGCCTCCGGGTCAGCCACGGGTTGTTCGGCGTCCTCGGGATCGCACCCGTGGTCGGCCGCATCCCCACCCGTGAGGAGGACCTGCCCGGTGCGAACGCCCCCGTGGTCGTGCTTTCGGAAGCGTCGTGGCGGGGCCGCTTCGGCGGCGACGACGACGTGATCGGCCGGTCGATCCGCCTGGATGGCCTTCCCCACCTCGTTGTCGGCGTGGTCCCCAGCGACGCCGGATTCCCCGGCGTCGAGGTCTTCACGCCCCTCCGGGCTGATCCCACGACGGACCGCGCGAACCACATGCTGCAGGTCGTGGGGCGCTTGGCCGAGGGGACGACGGTGCAGGAGGCGCGCGCGGAGATGGGACGAATCGCCGCGGAGCTGGCGTCGGAGTACCCGGACGCCAACGCCGGCTGGAGCGCGACGGTGGCCCCCCTGCGCGAGTTCCGGGTAGCGGACCGGCTGACGCGGATGAGCACGTTCCTGATCCTCGCGGTGACCCTTCTGCTGCTGATGGCGTGCGGGAGCGTCGCCACCATGCTCGTGGCCCGAGCGTCCGGGCGGCGGCGGGAGATCGGCCTCCGCGCGGCCCTCGGGGCGGGGCGCCGGCGGATCGTCGCTCAACTCGTCACCGAGAGCGCCGTCCTCGGCCTGGTGGGGGGCACCCTGGGCGTGCTCCTGGCCTGGTACGGCACGCCGCTGGTCCATGAGCTGGGACCGGCCACCGTGACGCGCCTGGCGCGGGCGTCCATCGACGGAGAGGTGCTCGGCGTGGCGGTCGTCGTCTCTCTCACCTCGGTCCTGTTGTTCGGCCTGGCGCCAGCGGCGTTCGCGACCCGCGGTCGCCTCTTCGACGGCCTGCACGAGGGGAGCGCCTCGATGTCCCGGGCCCAACGCAGAGTGCTGGGCGCGCTCGTGGTGGCCCAGTTCGCCCTGGCCGTGGTCGTCGCGATCGGCGCCGGCCTGACCTCGCAGAGCTTCGCCCGGATCCAGTCGATCGACCTCGGCTTCGAGCCCGAGGGCGTCCTCCAGCTCTCGGTCGGGCTGCCCGACGGGTCCTTCTCGGCGGAGGAGCGCACGGCGTTCCTCGATCGACTGAAGGGCCAGATCGGGGGGTTTCCGGGGGTAGAGGCCGTCGGGGTCAGCATGACGAGCCCCTTCAGCAGCTTCCAGGCATCGAACTTCATCGCCCCCTCCGACGACGTCCCCGACCGTCAGGACGACTTCGTGCCGGTGAGCTGGCGGGCGGTGGACGGCGCCTTCTTCGAGGCGGCCGGCGCGCGGCTCCTCGGCGGCCGGACGTTCGGAGCGCAGGACGGTCCTCCCCCCGATCCGACGGGGGCGGCCGGCTTCGAGCCCTCGGTGATCCTGGACGAAGGCCTCGCCCAGGCGCTCTGGGGGACGGCGAAGGCGGTCGGCCGTTCCGTCGTGTGGGGCGATCCCGACGGGATGAGCATGCGCGTCGTGGGTGTGGTGGCCCCCATCCACGACGAGAGCGTGGAGGGACTGCCGAGGCCCCGGATCTACCTGCCGTACTCTCTCTTCCCGTGGCCCAGCCCGACCCTCCTGGTCCGCTCGGGCGGCGACCCGTCGTCGCTGGTCCCGCCCATCCGGGAGCTCGTGCACCGGCTGGACCCCGACGTCCCCGTGATGGACGTCGCCACCCTGCCTGCGGTCAAGCGGGAGGCGGTCGCGTGGCCCCGCTTCACCATGCAGGTGGTCTCCGCCTTCGGGCTGGTGGCCGTCGTGCTGGCGGCCCTCGGGATCTACGGGGTGGCCAGTCTCGGGGTGCATCGGCGCCGCAGGGAGATCGGGATCCGCGTCGCGCTGGGCGCCGAGTCCGTCGGCATTGCCCGGCTCGTCCTGCTGGATGCGGCACGCCTCGCGGCGACGGGAATCGCCCTGGGGGTCCTCTTCGCCCTGGCGACCGCCCGCGTCCTCGAAGCCGTGCTCTACGACATCGCGCCCCGGGATCCGCTGACGTTCACGGCGATCCCGCTGGGGCTCGGGATGATCGCGCTCCTCGCGTCGTGGCTACCGGCCCGGAGGGCGACCCGAGTGGACCCGGTACGGGCGATCTCCGCCGAATGACCGGAGGTCACGGCTTCACGGCCGTCATCATCACCGCCTTGACGCCGAACGACTCGGCGGCGTCCTGCGTCGACGCCTTGCGGAACCGGAATCCCGGCACCGGGGCGGACCGGACCTTCTCGAACCCCGACTCCTCCATGAGCCGGAACATCTCTCCTTCCAGGAGAGCGCCTCCGATTCAGGAGGCCCAGAGCTTCGGGTCGTTCACGATGGACTGCGACAGCTGCTTGCCGCTCACGATGTCCGTGATGGAGAGCCGTCCGCCGGGCTTGAGCACCCGGTAGATCTCCTGGATCACGCGGCGCTTCTGGAAGGACAGGTTGATCACGCCGTTCGAGATCACCACGTCCACCGAATCGTCCGGCACGGGGATGTCCTCCATTCGGCCGGCGTGGCATTCCATGGCGACACCGGACTCGGACACGTACACCTGGGCCTTCTCACACATCGCGGGGTTCAGGTCGATGCCCGTGACGCGGCCTTCCGGACCCACCTGGCGCGCGGCGATGATGGCGTCCAGGCCCGCGCCGCTGCCCAGGTCCAGGACGGACTCGCCGGCCTGCATCCTGGCCCTCACGTGGGGGTTTCCCACGCCCGCGAAGGAGGCCACGGCGCCGGCCGGAGCGGCGTTCAGGGCCTCGACGTCGTAGTCGAAGAGCTCCGCCGCCTCCCTCCCGTGGTAGAAGTGGAACTCCGCTTCCGGGTTCTCCGCCACCTCCTGATACATCCGGAGGATCTCGTCCTTGAGCGTCGCCTCGAGGCTCGCCTGGGCCTCCACATGGTCGGTCATCCGTCCGTGCTCCCGTGGCTCGCGGACCGTCTTGGATCTCGACAGGCCCGCCATATTGGGCGTGGATCGTACGAACGGCAAGCGCCCGTGGGCCCGGGTCGCTCCTGCAACCTTTCCGCCCGTGCCGTCGTCGTATCCGATACTACGTCACGTGAAACATCGCCTGGCGAACGTCACGTCCGATCCGGAGGCCGACGATGTTCAGCGCCGACCTGAAGCGGGGGAGCATGGAGCTCCTCATCCTCGCCGTCCTGGAGCGGGGGACCCGCCACGGCTACGACATCGGCAAGGCCCTGGAGCGGCGCTCCGGGGGGAAGCTCGAGCTGGGTGCCTCGACGCTCTACTCCGCCCTCTACCGCATGGAGGACCGCGGCCTGATCCGGGGGCGGTGGGTCGAGAGGGAGGGCGAGCGGCGGCGTTGCCTGTACCGTCTCACGCAAGACGGACAGGCGGCGCTCGAGGCCCAGCGGCGGGAGTGGCGCGCCTTCGCCAGGGTCGTGGAGGAGATCATCAGCCCGAGCCCGGCGTGACGCCGGATGACGAGGGGGCGCGAGCCATGCCCGACTGGAAGCGGTACCTGAGGGAGACCCTGGTCCTTCCGGCGATGAAGGACCATCGGGAGGAGCGCATGATCGAGGAGATCGCCGACCACCTCGAGGACCTGTACCGCGAGGCGGTGTCGCGGGGCGCCACGCCGGACGAGGCGGAGCGCACGGTGAAGGCGTGGCTGGGCGACCCGGAGCGGGTGGCGGAGGCGCTGGCCGGCACCGAGCCGCACCGCGTCCGGGCCCGTATGGATCGGTGGTTCGAGGGGCGGGAGGACGCGCTCCGGAGCCGGGGAGGGTTGCGGTCCTTTCTCGCCGACGGCCTCCGGGACCTGCGCCTGGGTGCGCGCAGCCTGGCGCGACGGCCCGCGTTCACGGGGGTCTCGGTCCTGGTGCTCGCGTTCGGCATCGGTGCCACGACGGCCATCTTCACACTCCTCGACGCCGTGGTCCTGTCTCCCCTCCCCTTCGACGCGCCGGAGCGGCTGGTGACGATCCACCACGCGGCCGAGGCGTGGGGCATGGACGACGCGGGCCAGTGCGCCGCCTGGCACTTCACCTACGAGGACGAGAGCCAGGCCTTCGAGGCGCTGGGGATGTTCAGCGGAGGCCGCTCGCTGGTGACGGGAGAGGGCCCGCCCGAGGCGCTCGCCGCGCTCCAGATCACGGAGGGGGTCCTCGAGGCCCTGCGGCTTGCACCGGTGGTCGGCCGGGGCTTCGGGGCGGCGGACATGGACCCCGACGGGCCCGGCACGGTCATGCTCGGCGAGGGCTACTGGCGCACGCGCTACGGCCGCGACCCCGCCGTGGTTGGCCGCACACTCCGGGTGAACGGTGAGCCCCGGGAGATCATCGGCGTCGTGCCGCGGCGGGTGAGCGCCCTCGGGGTGGCGGCCCCCGACCTCGTCACTCCGCTCCGCTTCCGCCGAGCCTCGCTCTTCGTCGGCAACATCGGATACGGTGGCGTGGGTCGACTGCGCGAGGGCGTCGATCTCGAGGCGGCCACGCAGGACCTGAACCGGGTGCTGCCTCTGGCGTGGGAGAAGTTCGCCGGAGGCCCGGTGGAGAGCTCCAGCGGCGACCCCTCGGGCTTCACGGCCCGGCTGCGGCCACTCGAGGAGACGGTCGTCGGCCCGGTGGCCGATCTGCTCTGGGTCGTCCTCGGTGGCGTCGGAGTGGTCCTCCTCATCGCCTGCGCCAACGTCGCGACCCTGGTCCTGGTGCGGGCCGAGGGGCGGCAGGGCGAGATGTCGGTGCGGGCGGCCATGGGAGCCTCCGGTCCTCGCATGGCGTGGGAGTCCCTCAAGGAGAGCCTCGTCCTCGGCGTCCTCGGGGGCGCCGGCGGGCTGCTCTTCGCCTGGCTGGGGCTCGGAGCGCTGCTCCGCATGGCGCCGCCGGACCTTCCACGTCTCGGCGAGGTCGCCCTGGACGGGCGCGTGCTCCTCTTCGCGCTGGCCCTGTCTCTGGGGACGGCCCTCCTCTTCGGCCTCGCCCCCGTGGTCCACTATGGACGGGCGCGCCTGGTCCAGACGCTGAAGGCCGGGGGCCACGGGGGTGTACGGGCAGGCGGGAGGCGGGCCCGGGACCTCTCGGCGGTGCTACAGATGGCCCTGGCCCTGGTGCTGCTGGTCGCCTCCGGACTCCTGCTCCGGAGCTTCCAGGCCCTCCGCTCGGTCGACCCGGGCTTCGGGGACCCGGACGACGTCGCGGTGGCCCGGCTCTACATCCCCCGTCCCGAGGTCGAGGATCCCGCGGACGTGGCGTCCACCTACGAGACGATCGCCCGGCGGGTCGAGGCCATCCCCGGGGTCACGGCCGTGGCCTACGGCACCTCCCTCCCCATGGACGGCAACGGAAACGTCAATCCGTTCTACGTGCGCGGCCGGGAGGAGGCGCCCGAGGCCCGACGGTCGCGTCGGCACAAGTGGGTGGGAGGAGGCTACTTCGAGACGCTACACATCCCCCTGCTCGCGGGACGCGCCATCACCTGGGAGGACGCCCACGAGCGGGCGCCCGTCGCCGTGCTCTCCGAGACGCTGGCCCGGGAGGCGTTCGGCTCGCCCGAGGCGGCGCTCGGGCGCCACGTGGCGGCCCGCCCGGACCCGCCGGTGTGGAAGGAGGTGGTGGGCGTGGCCAGGGACGTGCGCGAGGACGGTCCCGCCCAGGCCCCGCCGGACCTCGTGTACTGGCCCCAGGTCACGTTGGCCTTCTGGGAGGGCAACGCCCCCGACGAGGTGGAGACCTGGCGGGACGCCGGTCTGGCCATCCGGGGCCCCCGGATCCGGACCGAGGGCTTCCGCCAGGCGCTGGAGTCGGCGATCTGGGAGGTGAATCCGAATCTGCCCCTGCTGCGGCTTCAGACGATGCCCGAGCTCATGGCCGGCTACACCGAGCGGACGTCCTTCACCCTGATCCTGATGGGGATCGCCGGCGGAATGGCTCTCGTGCTGGGCCTGGTCGGCGTCTACGGCGTCATCGCGTACGGGGTGAGCCGGAGGAGCCACGAGCTGGGGATGCGCATGGCCCTCGGCGCCAACCGATCCCGGGTGCTCCGCATGGTGCTGCGGCAGGGCGCCGGTCTCGCCGCGGTCGGCATCTTCCTGGGGCTCGCGCTGGCGTGGAGCCTCAGCCGCTTCATTGCCGCGCTGCTCTTCGAGGTGGCACCCGTCGACCCCCTCACCTACGGACTGATCGCGGGCGGGCTCCTCCTGGTGGCGCTGGGGGCGAGCTACCTGCCGGCCCGCCGGGCGGCGGGCGTCGATCCGGTGGAGGCGCTGCGGATGGAGTGAATCGGGGGGATCCAGTCGGGGGTGGTCGATGGCGCGAGGGTACGCCGATGCTCTACGATGGAGTGCGCTGCTCTTGATGAAGAGGGGGCAGCTCGGTAACTCCGGGACGACGCCATGATCTCGAAAGGAGCCCAAGTGACCCGCCGGATTCCCTTCCCGTCCCCCTGGATCGTGCTTCTCCTGCTCGTGACCGCCGTCCTGCTCCTGCCATCGGCCCTCGGCGCACAGCAACTGGAAGAGCTCGTCTCGACGCCGGTGCCGCCCGGCGAGGGATGGCTGGGCTTCACGGAAGTCGACTTCCTGCTCAACTCGTTCCTCACGCTGGCCCTCGCGGCGCTCCTCGGCGCCATCATCTCGTACCACCCTCGACGACTCCGGACCGCCGATACGCTCGAGGAGATCGAGACTCCCAAGGCGTGCATCATGTACGCCATCATCGGGGCCCTGATCGGCATCATGGTGGTGAAGTACGGGACGGTGGTCGGCTTCGTGCTCTTCGGGATCGGGGGCCTGATCCGGTTCC
>JASFUL010000041.1:0-19243 GCA_050050315.1 Gemmatimonadota bacterium | reverse complement strand
CGCCCGGCCCGGACCTCCGCCCCGGGGGCCGGGCGACGACTCCGTCGCCCAGGATTCGCGCTACCGGACGATGTTCGTCACGGCGGCCCTGTCGGTCTCCCTCCTGACGCTCGTCCCCCTCGCCGTCATGTCGGCCATCAGCTTCCGCCAGTACCGCGAGGTCTTCCGCTCGGAGCTGACCCGGCCGATGCTGCAGTTCGCCGAGGCGGGGGAGAGCGCCCTGGAGTCGTACCTCTCGGAGCGGCTGACCGCGCTGGCCGTCGTCGTCCGCCAGGACACGTACGAGGAGCTCATCGACCCGGCGACGCTCCAGGCGACCCTCGAGCGCCTGCAGCAGACGTTCGCGGGCATCGTGGATCTCGGGATCGTCCGCGACGACGGCGTCCAGGTGGCCTACGTCGGGCCGTACGGGCTGGAGGGGCGCAGCTACGCGGACCACCCGTGGTTCCGTGAGGTAGCGGCACGCGGCTCCTACGTCAGCGACGTCTTCCTGGGCTACCGCAACCTTCCCCACATCGTCGTGGCCATCCAGGGCGACCGGGGTGACGGCCAGTGGTTCGTGCTGCGGGCGAGCCTCGACACCGACGTCTTCCACTGGCTGGTCCGCGACCGGGGCAGCCGGAGGCCGGAGCAGGGCTCGGTGTGCCACCGGTGCCACGCCCTGGCCCTGCCCACGGCCGGAGACGCGTTCATCATCAACCAGGAAGGGGTGCTCCAGACGCCGTCCCGCCGGTACGGCGACGTCCTCGACCGGGCCGAGCTTCCGCGGCTGCCGGTCGCGCGGGAGCCGCGCCTGCTGGAGCTCGAGGACGCGCGCCGCGACGCGCTGATCGCGGCCTACGCCAACATCGAGCGGTCGCCCTTCACCCTCGTCCTCCTCAACCCCGACGACGCGGTCCACGACGGGTGGCGCGCGCTCCGGAGGGACCTGCTCCTCTTCCCGCTCATCAGCGGGCTGGTCGTCCTGGCCGTCATCGTCGGGGGCACCGGGTACGTGGTGAGCCGGGTCCGGGAGGCCGACCGGAAGCGGGCGGCCCTCTACCACAAGATGGAGTACACGAACAAGCTGGCCGCCATCGGCCGGCTCGGCGCGGGCGTCGCCCACGAGATCAACAACCCGCTGTCGATCATCAGTCAGAAGGCTGGGCTCCTGCACGACCGCCTGACGCTGTCCGACGAGCCTCCCGGGCGGGACGAGATCCTGTCGCTGGTGGAGTCCGTGCAGAAGGCGGCCGCGCGCTGCGGCGGCATCACCCACCGGCTGCTCGGCTTCGCGAAGCACATGGACGTGCAGCGCGAGCCCATCGACCTGGACGTCCTGCTCCGCGAGGTGCTGGGCTTCCTCGAGAAGGAGGCGTCGTATCGGGACATCCGGATCGATCTCGATACCGTCGGTGATCCTCCGGCGATCGTCAGCGATCGGGGCCAGCTCCAGCAGGTCTTCCTGAACATCATCAACAACGCGTTCGCCGCGGTCGAGGACGGAGGACGCATCTCGATCGAGATCAGGCGGGAAGGGAGCGACGCCGTGGCCGTGGGCATCCGGGACGACGGGGTGGGCATTCCGGCCTCCGACCTGGAGCGGATCTTCGACCCCTTCTTCACGACCAAGAAGGGCACGGGAACCGGGCTCGGCCTCTCCATCACGTACGGGATCGTCGAGAAGCTGGGCGGCGAGATCGGCGTCGAGAGCGAGGTGGGGAAGGGGACGTGCTTCACCGTGACCCTGCCCGTCGAGCGGGAAGGAGGATGACGTGGAGCCCCTGCGAATCCTGATCGTCGACGACGAGGAGGAGCTGGTCAGCGCGCTGCGCGAGCGCCTCGCCCTGCGCGGCTTCGAGGCCGAGGGGGTCACGAACGGATCGGACGCCCTCGAGCGGCTCGCCCGGGAGCACTGGGACGTCGTCCTGATCGACGTGAAGATGCCGGGACTCGGGGGCCTGGAGCTCGCGGGTCGGCTCCGCAAGGATCACCCGTCGGTGCAGGTGGTCCTCATCACCGGCCACAGCTCGGTGCGGGAGGCCGAGGAGGGCACGGCCCTGGGGGTCTTCGACTACCTGATCAAGCCCGTGGCCATCGAAGAGCTCACGCGGGTGCTGCGGGCGGCGGCCGCCGCCCGGGAGGAGGCCGGGAGATGAACGCGACGACGGTGCTCCTCGTGGACGACGAGGTCGATTTCCTGGCCGCTCTCTCGGACCGGCTCGGGCTGCGGGGGTTGGACGTCGACACGGCGACATCCGGCGACGAGGCGCTCGAGCGGGCCCGGGAGAGGAGCTACGACGCGGTCCTCCTGGACATGGCCATGCCGGGGATGGACGGGCTCGACACGCTGCGCGGCCTCCTGGCCGTCAACCGGGACCTGCAGGTCATCGTCGTCACCGGGCACGCGACCCTCCAGCAGGCCGTGGAGGCCATGAAGGTGGGCGCCCTCGACCTGGTGGAGAAGCCGGTCGCCATCGAGACCCTGGTGACGCAGATCGAGGACGCGGCCCGCCGCCGCTCGACCCTGGACGACCAGCGGATCCAGCGGCGCATCGAAGAGATCACGCGCAAGAAAGGGTGGTGAGCCCCTTGGACGAGACCAGGCGGATCCGGGACGTCATGATCCCCATCGACCGATACCCGTCCGTGCGGGATCTCGCACCGCTCCGGCAGGCGGTCGAGATCATCGAAGGAGCGCACCTAGAGGTGCAGCGGCGCCGGTCGCTCCCGCGCTGCCTGCTGGTGTTCGACGGGATCGGGGTCCTCGTCGGCTACGTCCGCCGGCGCGACATCATGCGCGGACTCGAGCCGAAGTTCCTGGTCAGCCGTCCCCTCGAGTACCGCCGGAAGCTCTTCGAGGTGGACGTGGATCCGAACCTTTCGGAGCTGACGTACGACCGGGTGGTCCGGGGCATCCGGGAGCAGGCCGCCCGGCCGGTGAGCGACGTCATGCGACCGATCGAGGCGATCCTGTCGGCGGACGACCACGTCATGAAGGCGATCTACGAGATGGTCGCCCTCGATCTGAGCCTCATCCCGGTCGTCGACGGCCGGGAGCTGGTGGGGGTGATCCGCTCGGTCGACGCGTTCCACGAGATGGCGCAGATCGTGACGCGCGAGGACCGCTAGGCATCCACGGGAGGTCTGGAGGTACACCGCATGCCAGGGACCGTAGACGCGCCGGCCCAGGAAGGGATCGAGCCCGTCCGGGTGCGACCCAGGGAGCCGGGGGGTCCGCGGCAGGCGCCGCGCCCCGGCCCCTCCGACGAGTCGTCCTCCCCGGACTGGAAGCGCCTGGCCTGCATCGTCCTGGGGGCGGTCCTCTTCGCCGCGGTCTACTTCGCGCCGTCGCTGCCCACGGCCGTCGACCCGCAGGGCAGGGAGTTCCCGTTGACGCCGGAGGGACAGGCGGCCGTCGCGCTCTTCCTCTTCGCCGCCGCCTGGTGGATCAGCGAGGTCATCCCGATCGGCGTCACCAGCATCGCCATCGGCGTGCTCCAGGCCGTTCTCCTCATCCGCCCCGCGCGGGTGGCGTTCACGGACTTCTTCGACCCGTCCGTCTGGTTCATCTTCGGCTCGCTCCTCTTCGGGATGGTCTTCACGAAGACCGGGCTGACGCGGCGGATGGCCTACCGGATCCTCTCGCTCGTGGGCGAGCGGACGAGCATGATCTACCTGGGGTGTTTCTCCATGACGGCGGCGCTCACGCTGATCATGGCCCACACGGCCGTGGCGGCCACCGTCTTCCCCCTGCTGCTGGCCATCTACGCCCTGTACACGGACGACTCCGAGCCGACGCGGTTCGGCAAGGGTCTCTTCATGGGGATGGCGTTCGTCGCCGGGGCGGGCAGCATCATCACGCTGCTCGGATCCGCCCGGGCCGCGGTCGCCATCGGCTTCTACAACGACGTGGTCGGGAACGGGGGGATCGGCTTCTTCCAGCTGAGCTTCTTCATGTTCCCGGTGGGCGCGACCATGACGCTCCTGCTGTGGGGCTACTTCATGCTCTACTATCGCCCCGAGCGGAAGACCATCCCGGGTCTGAAGGACCGGGCGCGGCGCCTCTACGAGAGCCTGGGCCCCATGGGTCGGGACGAGGTGATCGCGCTCGTGGTGGTGCTGTCGGCCATCCTGCTCCTCAGCCTGCGCACGTTCGTGCCCGCGCTGGCTCCCATCGACAAGAGCGGGATCGTGATGGCCGCCGGTGTCGTCTTCTTCCTCTTCCGGATCGTCGGCCTGGAGGACCTCGAGGACACGTCCTGGAACATCATCCTCCTGTTCGGCGGTGCCATGAGCCTCGGCTTCTGCCTCTGGCAGACGGGCGCAGCTTCCTGGCTGGCGGTGCACTGGCTCGGCTTCTTCGAGGGGGCGCACTGGGTCCTGTTCGTACTCGGCATCGCGTTCTTCGTCCTGGTCATGACGAACCTGATCATGAACGTCGCCGCCATCGCCATCACCATGCCCGTCGCCCTGGTGATGGCGCCGTACCTGGGCGTGGCGCCGGAGGTGGTTCTCTTCGCGTGCCTGGTGACGGCAGGCATGCCTTTCCTCTTCCTGATCGGCGCCGCGCCGAACGCCATCGCCTACACGAGCGGTCAGTTCACCACGAGGGAGTTCCTCGTGGCAGGCATCCCGGCCAGCCTGCTCCTCATGGCGGTGCTGGCGGTGTTCGTCTGCGTCGTGTGGCCGCTCATGGGCATGCCGGTGGTGCTCTGAGGGTCACCGGGCGCCGGGTCGCGGGCCGGAGCGCCCGCCGGCCACCGTCCGTCATTCGGCGCGGAGCGCGTCCGCCGGGTGGACGCGCGTGGCCCGGCGGGCGGGAATCCACGCGGCCAGCGCCGCGAGGGTCACCAGGAGGAGCGTGACGGCTCCGTACGTCGGCAGGTCGATCGGTTCGACGCCGAAGAGGAGGCTCGCGAGGAAGCGCGAGACGAGGCCGGCCCCGACCAGCCCCAGGACCGCCCCGAGGACCACGAGGCGGAGTCCCTGGTTCAGCACCATGCGGACCACCGTGCCGCCCCTCGCGCCGAGCGCCATGCGCACGCCGATCTCGGGCCGGCGGCGCACGACCGCGTTGGCCACCACGCCGTAGACGCCCAGGGACGCGAGGAGCAGGGCCGCCAGGGCGAACCCGGCGACGAGGACCAGGTTGAGACGTCGGCTCCTCAACGCCGTCGCCACGACATCCTGCAGGGACCGGACTTCGGAGATCGGAATCGACGGGTCGAGCTCGCGCACCGTCGATCGGACGGGCGACACCAGGGAGGCCACCCGGGCCGGAGCCTCCCCTCCGGTCCGTACGGCGAGGTAGAACGCCGAGGACGGGTTCCACCTCAGCGGCACGTACACCTGACCCCGTCCGTCCCGATCCACCGCGTAGGCCCGGGCGTGGTCGACGACCCCCACGATCCGGACGGTGTCGCCCCAGACGCTCACCCGCCCCTGGAGGGTGCTCCCGTCGGGGAAGAAGCGAGCCGCGAGAACGTCGTCGATCACGGCCTCCCGAGGCCCCGCGTCGGCGCTGCGGAAGGCCCTCCCGGCCAGCAGTCGGAGCCCGCCCGCCCGGAAATAGCCAGGCGTGACGCGGACCATGTCGACGAGGGGGCTGTCGCTCTCGCCGTCGCCGACGTTGCCCGACGCGCCGGGGAACACCGCGGGTGTCTGGTTCTGGGCCGGGTTCAGGGGGAGGGCGTCGGTGACGCCGACGGCGGCGACGCCCGGGAGGGCTGCCGCGCGGCTCTCGAGGCGGACCACCAGCTCCGTCACCGGCTGTCCCTCCGGGTAGGCGTTGGGGTCGAGGGCCACGCGAGCGGTCAGGGTTCCCCCCGGATCGAAGCCGGGATCCACCCGCAGGAGGCCGGCCAGGCTCCGCGTGAGGAGCCCCGCGCCGATCAGCAGCACGATGGAAAGCGCCACCTGGGCGACGACGAGGGCCCCGCGCCCTCGCACGCGGCCCCGGGAATCCCCACCCCGTCCGCCTCCCTCACGCAGGGTTCGGCCCGGCTCCGTCCGGAGCACCCGCACCACCGGTCCCGCGGTCGCCGCGGCCACGAGCGACAGCGCCACGCAAGCCGCCAGGACGGCCCCCGTCGCGTCGAGACCGATCTCCGTGGCCCGGGGGACGGCGTCACCGGCCAGGCGGGCGAGGAGCGTGGCTCCGTACGAGCCAACCGCGATCGCCACGAGGCCGCCCGCCACGGCCAGCAGAGCCCCCTCGGCCACGACCGTGCCGGCCACGGCGACACGGCCGCCGCCCAGCGCCGTACGGACGGCCGCGTCGCGCTCACCGGCCGCCGCCCTGGCCAGGAGCAGCGTCGCGAGGTTCGCGGCGAGGATCAGGAGAAGGAATGCCGCGGCAGCGAGGATCGCCACCAGCGCCGACCGCACCCCTCCCACCAGATCGTCCTTCATCGGCGTGGCCCAGAGGCGCAGAGCGCCGTTCCCCGACCAGTCCTCGTCCACGCGGTCCGCCACGGCGGCCAGGGCTGCTTCCACCCGGTCGGTCGGGACCCCGCTCCGGATGCGCACCAGGCCCGCCAGGAACCCGCTGCCGGTGCTCTGGGCGGCCAGGTCCATCCTGAGCGGGACGTACACGTCGGCCTGTTGCGGGTCTCCCAGGCTCGACGCCATGGCGAAGGAGAAGCCGTCCGCCAGGACCCCGACCACGGTATGGGGCTCCCCGTCGAGACCGATCTCCCGTCCTACGATGTCGGGCGCGCGGCCGAACGCGTCGGTCCACAGCCGGTGGGTGAGCACCGCCACGGCCGGTGCCCCCGGGGCGTCCTCCCCGGAGAGGAACGCGCGGCCGACGGCCGGTTCCACGCCGAGCAGGGCGAAGAAGCCCGCGGAGGTGGCCAGGGACCGAACCTCCCGCGGCTCGGTCCCGGCACGCCCCGTCAGGTTCAGCCGGCCGCTGCGGAGGGCGATCGCTCCGGCGAGTACCTCGTCCTCCTCCTGCAGGTACGCGAGGTCCGGCCCGCCCAGCCAGCCCCGGGACAGGTCGAACCAGGCCGAGTAGTCCCGCCACACCCACGCCAGCTCGTCCGGCGCCTCGTAGGGAAGGGGCTCCAGGAGCACGCTCTCGACCACGGCGTAGACGGAGCTGAACGCGCCGACGCCGAGGCCCACGGTCGCCACGGCCAGAGCCGTGAAGAGGGGACTCCGTCGGAGCCGCCTCGCCGCATGCCGTGTCTCGAACACCATCGATCCGAGCACTCCGCCGCCACCCGTCATCGCTCCACCTCCTCGTCCTCTCCGTCCCGTCCGCTCCGCGAACGCCCCCTTCGTCATTCCCCACGCCGTCCGTACCCACAGGCCCGGGAGAGCCCACAGCCCTCCCTCGTCGAGCCGGGCCCGGGCCTGGGCCCGGAACGCGTCCTCGAGCTCGTCCCCCCACCGCTGGCGGAACCACCGCGGGTACAGGCGCAGGAGCGTCCGCACGAGGGCCGCTCCCAGCGTCAGGGCCGGGCCGCGCATCCGGTCACGCCTCCCCGGCTCCGAGGAACCCGCCGGCCCGGGCGGCATCCACCAGGCCGGCCAGGCGCTCCGCCTCCGCCGACGCCACCCGACGTCCGAGGCCCGTGATCCGGTAGTGCTTCCGTCGCCCGTCCTCGCCGGGGCCGTCGGCGGGTTCGATCAGGTCGGCCTCCACCATGCGCCGCAGCGCCCGGTAGAGCGTCCCGACGTCGGGAATCACGTCCTCGCCCGACCTCTCGGCCGCGTCCTGCATGATCCCGTAGCCGTGGCGGGGTCCCCCGGCCAGGCTCAGGAGGACGTGGAGCTCCACGGGGCGGAGCGGGAGGAAGGGCACGGGGTCTGGATGGGACGGATGGGCGGGCACGGCTCGCTCCAGGCAAAATATGCGCTACGCAGATATGCGTAACACATATATGCGTTCCGCACAAGTTCCGACAGCACTTTCCAATCCCCGCGTGTCGCCCCAACGTGCACCGTGACCGGCGCGCCGGCGTCGCGACGCCGAGCCCGCGACCGTTCCCCCAAACGATCATGGCCATCATGAACGTCCGCCGATGCTGGCCGCTGACGGCGCTCGCCGTCGTGGTCCTTCTACCCGATCCCGGGCTGCGCGCGCAGCAGCTCACCGCTCCCCTGAACGAGGAGATGCTGGAGAACTTCCGCTGGCGCTCTCTGGGTCCCGCCAACATGGGTGGGAGGATCACCGACATCGAAGGCCTGCCGAGTCCCTCCAAGACGTTCTACGTGGCGGCGGCGGCGGGGGGAATCTGGAAGACGACCAACAACGGGATCACCTTCGAGCCCGTCTTCGACGTGGTTCGCGTCGCCGCCATGGGCGACATCGCCATCGCGCCTTCGGACCCGGAGCAGGTCTGGGCGGGGACCGGCGAGGAGGACTCGCGGAACTCCATCTCGCCCGGGGGCGGGATCTACAAGTCCACCGACGGCGGTGAGACGTGGGAGCTCCAGGGGCTCGAGGCGACCGAGGTCATCGGCCGGATCGTCGTGCACCCCGAGAATCCCGACGTGGTGTGGGTCGCGGCCGTCGGACACATCTGGGACTCCAACCCCGAGCGGGGCCTCTACCGGACCACCGACGGCGGCGAGACGTGGGAGCTGGTGAGATTCGTCAGCGAGAGGGCTGGTTTCGTCGACGTCGCCCTCCGTCCCGATGACCCCGACGTGGTGTTCGCGTCGAGCTGGGAGCGGGTGCGGGGACCGTACTTCCTCGAGAGCGGGGGTCCCGGCAGCGCCCTCTGGAAGAGCACGGACGGGGGTGACAGCTGGACCGAGGTGAGCGGGGGCGGCTTCCCCACGGCCAACAAGGGCCGGATCGGGCTGGCCATCTCCCGGTCGAACCCCGACGTCATGTACGCCCTCGTCGAGGCCGAGAAGGAGGAGGACGGCACGGGCGGGACCGGCCTGTACCGGTCCGACGACGGGGGTGAGACCTGGGTCAAGAAGAACGACATCGACAGCCGTCCCTTCTACTACTCGCAGGTCCGGGTCGACCCGCAGGATCCGGACCGGGTCTACTGGTCCAGCACCCCGGTACAGTTCTCCGAGGACGGGGGCGAGACCGTCGGGCAGACGACGCTGGGCATCCACGTCGACCACCACGCCATGTGGATCGATCCGAACGACCCCGACCGGATGGTGGTCGGCAACGACGGGGGCGTCGCCATCACGTGGGACAAGGGGGGCAATTGGAACTACCTCAACAACATGGCGCTGGGGCAGTTCTACCAGGTCAGCTACGGCATGGACGTCCCCTACACGGTGTGCGGGGGGCTCCAGGACAACGGCACCTGGTGCGCCCCCAGCCGGGTGGAGAACGGCGCGCTCGGGAAGTACCACTGGGCGACCTACAACGGCGGCGACGGGTTCTACACGGCCCTCGACCCGGTCGACCACGACATCCTCTACGCCGAGTCGCAGGGCGGCAACATGGCCCGGATCGACATGTCGACCGGCGAGCGCACGACCACGCGTAAGCCCGACTGGGAGGAGGGGTGGCGTCCGATCCAGGACACCATCGTCACCCTCCAGAAGGAGGGCATGGCCGAGGACAATCCGCGCATCCGGGAGCTCCAGACCCGGGCGAGCGCCGACTCGGCGGCGCTCCAGCTGCGCTGGAACTGGAACACGCCCTTCCTGATCAGCCCCCACGACCGGACGGTCTTCTACGCCGGCGCCAACCGTGTGCTCAAGAGCACGGACCGGGCCGAGACGCTCGAGCCCATCAGCCCCGACCTGACGTACGCGGACACCATGAAGATCCGCGTGAGCACCCAGACCACGGGCGGGATCACCCCCGATGTCACGGGGGCCGAGACGTACGCCACCGTGGTGGCCCTCGACGAGTCGCCGCTGGTGGAAGGCCTGCTGTTCGCGGGCACTGACGACGGCCGGGTGTGGGTGACGTGGAACGGCGGCGGCGAGTGGACCGAGCTCACGGACCGCTTCGAGGGGGTCCCGGAGGGGACGTACGTGAGCCGGATCGAGCCGTCGAGCCACGACGCCGACCGCTTCTACGTGACCTTCGACGGGCACCGCACCAACGACTTCACGCCCTACCTCTTCGTCACGGAGGACGCGGGACGGACGTTCCGCTCCATCGTGTCCGGGCTGCCGACCGGTGGCCCCGACTTCCTGCACGTGGTGCGGGAGGACCCGGTGAACCCGGACCTCCTCTACGTCGGGTCCGACGTCGGCGTCTACGTGTCCACCGACCGGGGCGGCTCTTGGCAGCGTTTCATGGAGGGGCTGCCGACGGTGCCGGTCCACGACCTGAAGATCCATCCGCGTGACCGTGAGCTGATCGCGGCGACCCACGGACGCTCGATCTGGATCGTGGACGTGGCGCCGCTCCAGGAGCTCTCCGACGACATCCTGGCGTCCGAGGCCCACCTCTTCGAGCCCGACCCGGCGTTCCAGTGGGGCGACCCGCCCCGGGGCGGCGAGTCCTACGGCCACGCCTTCTTCGAGCGGCCGACCCCCGGCGCGGAAGCGGAGATCCGCTACTGGATCAGCGAGGACTTCGCGGACCGGTTGCGGGACGAGGCCCGGGCGCGGGCCGACGCGGAGGAGCAGGAAGCGGCGGAGGAGGCCGGAGCGGCGGGAGAGGAGGAGGCCGCTGCCGCGGAGCCCGAGGAGGGTGAGCGGCCAGGGCGTCCCGACCGCCGGCCGAGCCGCATGGCCCGGGCCGAGATCGTGATCGAGGGACCCGACGGCGAGGTGTTCCAGACCCTGAACGGTCCCGCCTCGGACGGTCTCCACCGGGTGACCTGGAACTTCCGTGGCGCGGCGCCGGACGAGGACGAAGAGCTCTCTCCGTCCGAGCGGCGTGACTCGGCCCGGATCGCCGACCGCGCCAGGGTGGTGCGGGACTCCCTCGTGGAAGCGGGGTGGGAGGAGGGCCCGCTCGACCGGATGATCGGTCTGTTCACCGGTGAGAACGACCCGCGCGAGATGTTCCGCAACTTCGGCGGGGGGGGCTCCCAGGTCGGGGACCCCGAGCGGTTCGAAGAGCGGCCCGGTGAGTCCATGGGACGCGGGGCCGGTGGCTTCGGCTTCGACTTCGGACAGCTCCGCACCATCGGCGAGCTGGTCCTGCCCGGCGCGAACCTCTTCTCGCTCTTCAATCGCCGGGACGAGGGCCCGCCGCCGACGGCCGAGCCGGGGGAGTACACGGTGGTGGTGAAGCTCGGAGAGATGGAGCTCCGGCAGCCCCTCGTGGTCGAGCGCATCAACGGCACCGGGGGAGGAGGAGGCTTCTTCGAGCGGGAGGGGGGCGACCCCTTCGAGCGGCTGCGGGAAGGTGGCCGCTGACGGCCCGGGGCCACCCGAGCCGACGGTTCCGGCCCCCGTCCGGTCCATTCCGGGCGGGGGCCGGTCCGCGGTTCGCCGGGGGTGACGCGACCTCGGGCCGTGGTCGCGGGCAGGCCCACGCGGCTCGTCCGTCCGGCCCGACGTCTCCGAGGCGCCGCGCGTGACGCCCGACGAGCCGGTCGGGCCCACCACCTACGCCCGCCGCCTGGGACCCTTCGACGCCACCATGGTGGTGGTCGGCGGGATCGTGGGCGCGGGCATCTTCCTCAATCCCGCCATCGTCGCCGAGCGGGTGGGGAGCGGCGGGCTCGTCATGGCGGCGTGGGCCCTGGGGGGCGCCATCGCCCTCCTCGGCGCGCTCTGCTTCGCCGAGCTCGGGGCGCGTCGACCCGAGGCCGGGGGTGGCTACGTCTACCTCCGTGAGACCCTGGGGCCGCTGCCTGCCTTCCTCTACGGCTGGACCCTGCTCCTGGTCATCAACTCGGGTGGGATCGCGGCGGTGGCGGTCACCTTCGCCCGCTACGCGGCGGACCTGTTCGGCATGGGGCCGACCTCGGTCCGGCCGCTCGCGGTGGGGGCCATCGCGGTGCTGACCGCCGTCAACGTGGCGGGTGTCCGGCCGGGTGCCTGGACCCAGAACGCGTTCACCGTCCTCAAGCTCGCCGCCATCGCCGTGCTCGTCGTGGTGGGCGTGGTCCTCGCGGGTGGGGACGGGACGGTGGCACCGGGTCCGGCCCGGGTCCCGGCCGCCGGCGAGGGGTCCGGCGGTTCGCTGCTGGTGCTGGGGCCGGCGCTCATCCCCGTGCTGTTCGCGTACGGTGGATGGCAGCACGCCAACCACGTGGCCGGTGAGGTGCGGGACCCCGAGCGCACGCTCCCCCGGGCGCTCCTGGCCGGGGTATCCATCGTCGTCGCCACGTACCTGCTGGCGAACCTCGCCTACCTGCGGGGGCTCGGGGTCGAGGGGCTGGCGAGCTCGCTGGCGCCGGCGTCGGACACCATGCGCAGCGTCGTGGGCGAGGGGGGCGCCCGCTTCATCGCCGCGGGCATCGTGGTGTCGACGTTCGGCATCCTGAACCTCTTCATCCTGGCGGCCCCGCGGGTCTACCAGACGATGGCCGCGGACGGCCTCTTCTTCCGCTCCGTGGCCCGGCTGCATCCCCGCCACCGCACGCCCCATCGGGCCCTCCTCCTGCAGGCGGGATGGGCGGCCGCGCTGGCTCTCACGGGCACCTACGGAGAGCTGCTCGACTGGACGGTGTTCGGCGACTGGATCTTCTTCGGAGCGGTCGCGGCCACCCTCTTCGTGTACCGGCGACGCGACCCTCCGTCCCCGACGGGCGAACGGGCCTTCCGGGTGCCACTCCACCCGCTGGTGCCGGGGCTCTTCGTGGCCGCCGCCCTCGTCGTGGTCGTCAGCTCGGTGGCGTCGAACCCCCTGAACGCCCTCTACGGAACCGCCCTGATCGGGGCGGGCGTCCCGGTCTTCTTCCTCTGGCGGTCCTCCGCCGGACGGTGATCCGGGGGGCGCCCCGCCGGAGACCCCCCCTGGAGCGGGTTGCGCCCGGCTCGCCGCGCCCCTACTTAGTCGGGGCGGCGCCGGCCTCCGGTCCGCGCCGAGGCTCCCCTCCGTTCCGGACGTCCCCGCCCTCGAGCATGTCCGACGCGCGCCCTCTCACGCCCGATCGCACCGCCTTCCGGGGTCGAGCGTCGTGCCCCCTCGCGGTCCTGCTGGCCGTCCTGGTCGGCGCCGCGTGCGAAGCGGGGGGCGGTACGGCGGCCCGGGCGGCGGCCCAGGAAGGGCCGGCGGAGCCCCTCTCCGACTCGGCCTTCGCCTCGCTCGTGTCGTCCCTCTCCGAGGAGGGCCGCTACTTCGACACGGACAACCTGATCTCCAACGAAGCTTCGTATCCGCACGTGCTGGGACCCCTGCGGAGCCGGGGCGTCCGGGGTGGGGCCTACGTGGGGGTCGGTCCGGCGCAGAACTTCTCCTACATGGTGGAGGTCCGGCCCAGGATCGCCTTCATCGTCGACCTCCGTCGGGACAACCTGCTCCAGCAGCTCCTGTTCAAGGCGGTGTTCGAGGTCGCCCCGACGAGGGTCGAGTACCTCTCGCTGCTGCTGGGGCGGGAGCCCCCGGCGAGTCCGCTCGCCTGGGAGGACCGCTCCCTGGAGGAGCTGCTGGAGTGGATCGACGGGGCGGCGGATGCGGAGGCCCGGGCGCGTCGCGTCGTCGACTCGGCGGTGGTGACGTTCGGCCTTCCTCTCGACGGCCCGGACCTCGCCACCATCGGTCGCTTCCACGAGACGTTCATCGCCGAGGGCCTCGACCTCCGCTTCCGGAGCCACGGTCGCGCCCCGAGGCCGTACTATCCGACGCTCCGCCGACTCCTGCTGGAGCGCGACCTGACGGGCGCCCGGGGGAATTTCCTGGCGGACCCCGACGACTACCGCTTCCTCCGGGACCTCCAGCAGCGGAACCTGGTGATCCCGGTGGTGGGCGATCTGGCCGGCGACCACGCGGTGCGGGCGGTGGGGGATCTGCTGCGCCGCCGGGGGGAGGTGCTGACCGCGCTCTACACGTCGAACGTGGAGTTCTACCTCTTCCGGGCCGGGACCTTCGACCGGTTCGCCGACAACGTGGCGTCTCTTCCCGTGGCCGAGGGCGGCGTGCTCGTCCGCAGCTACTTCCCGAGCTTCATGGGCTCCCACCCCGACGCGGTGCCCGGGTACTGGAGCACCCAGTCGCTGCAGACGCTGGCGAGCTTCGTAGAGACGGCGCGGACGGGCGGATACCGGGGGTATTGGGACCTGGTCACCCGACACGCGCTCGATCCGGCGGGAGTGGACCGGTGAGCGCCGAGCTCGTGCTCCAGGGCCTCTCGATCGTCGTCATGACCGCAGCCCTGCTGACCGTACCGCTCGGGTTGCCCGGCGTCTGGATCATGATGGCCGTCCTCTTCGTAGGGGCTTTGGCGGGCTGGGTCTCGTGGCCGGTCCTGCTCGTGCTCCTCGCGATCGCCGGTGGGGTGGAGCTGCTCGAGTTCCTCGCCCTGAAGAAGATGGGAGAGCGGTACGGTGGCTCCCGCGGGGCCTTCTGGGGCGCCGTCGCCGGGGGACTCCTGGGTGCCCTGGTCGGCGCCCCGATCCCGGTGATGGGCCCGCTCCTGGCGGGCATGGTCGGGACGTTCGCGGGGGCGGGCGCCGTGACCTGGTGGACGACGCGCTCGACACTGGAGGCGTCCCGGGTCGGGTGGGGCATGCTTCTGGCCCGGGTGCTTGCGGTAGGCCTCAAGGTGGCGGCCGGAATCGCGGTCCTGCTGGTGGGTGGAGGGGCGCTCCTCCTCCGCTGACGCCCGGGCCCGGGAGACGGCGCGCCGCGAGATTCGGAAGACGACGACGCAGGAGGACGACATGGACTACGACGAGTACAAGAGCGGAGGTCGCCGGGAGCGGGACGACGGCGGGAGCGCGGGAGGCGAGCGGGACGCCCGCACCGAGGAACACCGGGTCCCCGGCGACCAGGTGCTCCGGAAGGTGAAGGAGCTGATCCGCGAGGGGAACATCCGGCGCATCTCGATCCGGAACGAGGAAGGGCGCACCCTCCTGGAGATCCCCATGAGTCTCGGCGTCGTGGGGGCGGTGCTGGCCCCCACCTTCGCCGCCGTGGGTGCCGTGGCCGCCCTGGTGACCAACTGTTCCATCGTGGTGGAGCGCGCCGACGAGTGACGGTACGGCCCGCGGCCTGCCAGGGGCTTTCCACTACGGTCGTTCGCGGAGATCCCCCCCTAGCGATCCGGGCGCCTTCCGCGCCATGCTGAGGGCGGAACGTGCGGTGTCCGGACACGGCTCCCGGGAGCCCGCGCCGGGCGCCTCTCCAACCGTCCAGCGGGGGACCGACCCATGATCACCAGACGCTCCCTCCTCGAAGGCCTGGCTGCCGGCGCGCTCGGATACGTGGCCGTCGCGGCCTTCTTCGCCTTCCTCAACGTGGTGACGGGGGCTTCGCCCGTCCGGACCGCCTTCCTCATCGGCCAGACCCTGGGCGCGGGCGCCGCCGGGCCCGGCGAAGTGGCCGGGATCGTGCTGGCGGCGAACGGGATCCACCTGATCCTGTCCCTCTGGCTGGGCGTCATCGCGGCCTGGCTCCTCCAGGAGGTCGAGGCCCACCACGAGCTGTGGATCGTGGTGCTCATGATCTTCATCGCCGGCTTCCTGTTCATGGTCCTGGTGGCGGGGATCGCGGGGGCCGAGCTGACCCGGATCGCCACCTGGGGAGAGGTGACCGCCGCGGCGTTCTTCTTCATCGCCGTCGTCGGGGGCTTCCTCGCCTGGCGCCACCGCCTCCTGACCCGGGAGATCGACCAGGAGGCGGGGAGCTGGTAGGACGCGGCCGCCGCCCCCGGGCTCCGACGCGGCCGGCAGCCGCCGCCCGCGGGAAGAGTTGCTAGACCGTGCCGGAGCTGCCGGAGGTCAACGCGTACGTCGAGGCCCTGGACCGACTCCTCGCGGGCCGGGTGCTGGAACGAGTCCGCCTCCGGTCGCCGTCCCTGCTCCGCACGGTCGATCCGCCCCTGGGCCGGGTCCACGGGCGGACGCTCCGCGGCTTCCGGAGGATCGGCAAGCGGGTCGTCTGGGAGCTCGAGGACGAGCTCTTCCTGGTCTTCCACCTGATGGTCACGGGCCGGTTCCACTGGAAGAAGCCCGGGGCCCGGGTGCCACGGAAGACCGGGCACGCCGGCTTCGACTTCGAGCACGGCACCATGCTGCTCACCGAGGTCGGGAGGAAGAAGCGGGCCGCGCTCCACGTCGTCCGCGGTGAGGCGGGGCTCGCCGCCCACGACCCGGGGGGCCTGGAGCCGCTGGAGGCCGATCTCGACGCCTTCCGGGCGGCCCTCGTGCGGGAGAACCGGACGCTGAAGCGGGCGCTCACCGATCCGCGCATCCTCAGCGGCATCGGGAACGCCCACTCCGACGAGATCCTCCTCCGTGCCCGGCTCTCTCCCCTCCAGCGGACCGGCAACCTCTCGGCGCCGGAGGTCGAGCGGCTCTGGCGGGGGACGACGGAGCATCTGTCCGAGTGGGTCGAGCGGCTCCGGGCCGAGACGGACCGGGGCTTCCCGGAGAAGGTGACGGCCTTCCACCCCGCCATGGCCGTCCACGGCCGTTTCGGGGAACCGTGCCCGACGTGCGGGAACGCCATCCAGCGCATACGGTACGCTGACCGCGAGACGAACTACTGTCCGGTGTGCCAGACCGACGGAAGGCTACTGGCCGACCGGGGCCTGTCGCGCCTGTTGGGAGACGATTGGCCGGCGACCCTCGAGGAGCTGGAGGAGCTGCGGGCCGCCCACGGCGGGCCGACGGACTGAGTTCGCGTCAGCCCTGACCGGGCCCGGCGCCGCTCCCCCCTCGCCCACCCTTCTCCTCGTAGCGCCGCATCGCGGCGCGCACGATGGCCAGCGCCTCGTCCAGGTCGCGCCATCCTTCGACGCGGGTCGCCTTCCCCTCCAGGTCCTTGTAGATGGAGAAGAAGTGCTCCACCTCCTTGAGGAAGTGGGGAGGCACGTCGTGGAGCACCCGGTACTCGTGGTGGAGCGGGTCCTTCACGGGGACGCACAGGATCTTCTCGTCGATCCCCTTCTCGTCCTCCATGACGAAGACGCCGATGGGCCGGACCGCCATGAGACAGCCCGGGAAGGTGGGCTCGGTCACGATCACGAGGACGTCCAGGGGATCGTCGTCGTCCGCGAGGGTCCGGGGGATGAAGCCGTAGTCGCCGGGGTAGTGTACGGCGCTGTACAGGAGGCGGTCGAACCGGAGCAGCCCCGCGGTCTTGTCCAGCTCGTACTTGTTGCGCGAGCCCCGGGGGATCTCGACGATGACGTTGAGCTCCTGCGGGGGATCGGCGCCGGCCGGCACGTCGTGGAGGGGGTGGATCACGGGGTATTTCCCCCGGGGACCGTCATGGTGCCCGAGCTCACCGGCACCGAGCGGCCCCCCACGCGCACCGCCTCGACGGAGCCGTCCGTCACGTCGGCTTCGATCTCCAGCCGGCTCGGCCGGCCCATCTCCAGACCTTGCTCCACCGTCCAGCGGAACGTGCGGACCCCCGTGGCGGGGGGGCACCGTCGGCCCAGGAACGCGGCCAGCGCCACCCCGGCCGAGCCGGTGGCGGGATCCTCGGGCACGCCGGCGGCCGGGGCGAACATGCGGACGTGGAGGTCCACCCCGGGGCCCTCCGCCTCGGGAGAGACGACGTACATCATGCGGCTCCACGCGCCGGTGGTCCGGCGCTCCCAGGAGCCCGTGTCCAGCCGCGCCCGCCGGGCCGCGTCGAGGTCCCGCACCGGCACCACGACGAACGGGAGGCCGGCCGAGACGAGCTCGGGCTCCAGCGGCTCGACCCCCTCCACGGTCCCCGCCGGGCACCCGATGGCGTCGGGCGGGAGCGAGAGCATCGTACCCAGCTCCTCGGCGGACCAGGGGCACTCCCGGTGTTCGGGCGGGACCGCCGCGCTGAGACGGGCCCTCGCCGGCCGGTTGCCCTCCACCTCCACGTCGACGGGCACGGGTCCGACCTTCTCCCGGAGGACGATCGTGCCCCCGCCCTCCGGAAGGTCGACCCTCCCGGTCTGCGCGAGAAACAGGGCGGTTCCGATGGTGGGGTGACCCGCGAACGGCACCTCGACGGCGGGGGTGAAGATCCGGACCGGCCACGGGCCGCCCGGGGTCGGGGGTCGAGCCAGGAAGACCGTCTCCGACAGGTTCATCTCCCGGGCGACGCTCTGCATGAGCGCATCGGGCAGCTCCCCGGCGTCGGGGAAGATGCCCAGGGGATTGCCGCCGAAGACGCGGTCGGTGAAGACGTCGACGGTGTGGAAGGTGAGCTCCGTCATGGAATCGGCTCCTCCGGCCGTGGGAACGGGGAGGTGTACCGAGGGCGCGAGGTGGCGTTCCCCGGGGACTCCGCCCTTGCCCGGCCCTCGGGCCCCGCGGGACCTTGGGGAATGATCGCATCCGACCCGTTGCTCCGATCCTTCGAGATCCGCCTCCCCGATCGGGAGGAGGCGGACCGCTTCCCCTTCTCGATCCCGGCGCTGCGGAACGCGGGCACCGTGGAGCTGGCCCGGGACGTGACCTTCCTGGTGGGCGAGAACGGATCGGGCAAGAGCACCCTGCTCGAGGCCATCGCCCTGGCCGCGGGGCTTCCGACGGTCGGCTCGACGGCGGTGTCCTCCGACCCCACCCTCGCGGCCCAGGGACGGCTGGCCCGGGCGCTTCGGCTCACCTGGTCCCGTCGGACACGCAGGGGGTTCTTCCTCCGGGCCGAGGACTTCTTCGGGTGGATCCGGGCGCAGCGGGCGCTCCGGCAGGAGCTCGAGCGGGATCTGGCCGAGACCCGGCGGCGCCTGTCGGACGCCTCGGACTACGCCCGCAGGCTGGCCGAGGGTCCGGCGCTCGCTTCCCTGGCCGACATGGACCGCCGGTATGGGCGGAACCCGGACGCCGCGAGCCACGGGGAGAGCTTCCTGTCGCTCTTCCGCTCCCGGTTCGTTGCGGATGGGCTCCACCTCCTCGACGAGCCCGAGGCCGCCCTCTCGCCCCAGAGCCAGCTGGGACTCGTCGCCCTGCTCGAGGGCATGGTGGAGGAGGGCGCCCAGTTCGTCATCGCGACGCATTCGCCCATCCTGCTCGCCATCCCGGGGGCCCGCATCCTCGACTTCGACCGGGCGCCGCTGGCGAGCGCCTCGTGGGACGACCTGGAATCCGTGCGCCTGTACCGGGAGGTCCTGAACGCACCGGAGCGGTACTTCCGGCACCTCTGGAGCCGACCCGGAAACATTTCTCCGCCTCGTTGATTAGTCCCCGTAGCACGGCCCGGGAGAAGGCCGCCCGGAATCAGGTCCGACTACGGAGCGAACCATGTTGATCCGAAAGCCCAGAAAGAGCG
>JASFUL010000040.1:0-19264 GCA_050050315.1 Gemmatimonadota bacterium | reverse complement strand
AATAGCTCGATCCGTCCCTTGTGGACGCCTTCGACGATCCGGCGCGAGAGGGCGAGGCCGACCCCCCACCCGCTGGACTTGGTCGTGACGCCCGGCTCGAAGAGCCGTTCCCGGACGTCGGGGTCCACCCCCGGACCGTCGTCGTGGATGCGCAGGATCAGCCATTCCGGGTCTCGCTTCAGGGCCTGGAGCGTGATCGTCCCACCCCGCCCCGCGAGGGCGTCCAGGGCGTTCTTCACCACGTTCTCCAGGGCCCACGTGAGGAGCACCTCGTTCCCACGGATCGCGGGCAGGTGGGCCGGCAGGTCGAGCTCCAGGCGGACCCCCTTTCCGAAGCGGGGGAGCCGGGTGCGGAGGTAGCGCTCGAGCTCACGGACGCACTTGCGCACGCTGACCTCCTCGAGCTCGGGCTCGCGGCCGATCAGCTCGAAGCGGTGGCTGATCCGCTCGAGACGTACCAGGTCCTCCTCCACGGCCCTGGCGATCTCCCACTCGCCCACCCCTCCAGGCCGCTCGTCGGGGCCGAGCCGCAGCACCTCCAGCCACCCCTGGAGCGAGGAGATGGGCGTCCCGAGCTGATGGGCCAGCTCCCGGGCCATGGCCGTCCAGGCCCGCTCGCTCTCGACCCGCCGCTGGACGCGGATCACCGTGAAGCCCACCGCCACCGTCAGCAACAGCCCGATCACCTGCAGCCACGGGATCCAGCGGAGGTTCCGGACCTGGGGGGTGTCCCCGAAGTGGAGGTACTGGACGGTGGGATCGCCCACCGGCGGGTTGCGCGTGTCCAGACGTGCCGCGTAGCGGAGGACCCGCTCCTGCCCCTCCCGGGTGGTGAGGTCCGCCTCGAAGGGGAGGTTCTGGGCCGCCAGGACGGTATCGGCGCCGGGCGCTTCCGGCTGGGCCCGGGTCATCACCAGCGGCACCCCCGACTCGAGGATGATGCTCTGCAGTCGGGCCAGCGCCTCGGTCTCGCCGAAGGGGTCCACGTCCGGATCCGTCGCCAGCCCCTCCTGCACCTCGTGGTAGATCTCCGCGAACGTCTGGGCGTCGGTCCGCAGGGCCCGGACGATCCGCTGGGTGTAGAGCAGGTACCACCCGAGGAGAAAGAGGAAGAGCGTGGCGAGGGCCACCGGCCACTTGACCTCGCGCATCAGACCGAGGTCCCTCACCGGGGACCTCTCCCCGCCGGGGCCGACGACTCCCGGCTCACGCCCGCGCCGGCGGCCCGATCCGGTCCGACCCGAAGCGCTCCCGGATCACCGGGGGAACGGTGACGGAGCCGTCCTCCTCCTGCCACGTCTCCAGGAGGGCGGCCACCAGCCGCGGGAGGGCCAGGGCCGAGCCGTTCAGCGTGTGCACGAACTCGGGCTTCTCGCCGGGGGCCGGGCGGAAGCGGAGGTCCGCCCTGCGCGCCTGGTAGTCCGTGAAGGTGCTGCAGCTCGAGACCTCGAGCCACTGTTCCACCCCGGGCGCCCAGATCTCCAGATCCCACGTGAGGGCCGCGCTGAACCCGAGGTCTCCGCCGGCCAGGGTTACGCGTCGATAGGGAAGCTCGAGCTCCTCGAGAAGCGTCTCCGCGTCGCGGGTCATCTCCTCGAGGGCTTCCCGGCTGGTTTCCGGGCGCTCGTATCGGACGAGCTCCACCTTGTCGAACTGGTGGACGCGAAGCAGCCCCCGCGTGTCCTTCCCGGCCGCACCGGCTTCGCGCCGGAAGCACGGGGTGTAGGACGTGAAGCGGAGCGGCAGGTCGTCGGCCGACAGCAGCTCCCCCCTCCGAAGGTTCGTCACGGGCACCTCGGCCGTGGGGATCAGCCACAGGTCGTCCCGCTCCACCCGGTACGACTCCTCGGCGAACTTCGGGAGCTGCCCGGTGCCGGTCATGGCCTCCGCCGTCACCAGGTACGGCACCCTGAGCTCCACGTAGCCCTTCCCCGCGTGGCGGTCGAGGAAGTGGTCGATGAGGCACCGCTGCAGGCGCGCCCCTTCGGCCCGGAGCACGGGAAAGCCGGACCCCGACACCTTCGCCCCCCGGGCCAGGTCCAGGATGCCGAGCTCCTCGCCCAGTTCCCAGTGGGGTCGCGGTTCGAAGCCGAACGACCGTAGGTCGCCCCACTCCCGCTCGATCCGGTTGTTCTCCTCACCGCCGTCCGGGACCTCCGGGAGGGGCGTGTTGGGCAGCGAGAGGAGGATCTCTCGGATCCGGTCCTCGCAACGCGACACCTCCTGGTCGAGCGCCCCGATGCGCTCGTTCACCTCCCGCATCGACCGGATCAGCCCGTCGGCGTCGTCGCCCCGACGCTTCAGCTCCCCGATCTCCCGCGACACGTCGTTCCGCGTGGCCTTGAGCTCGTTCACCTCGGTGACGGCCGCCCTTCGCGTCTCGTCGAGCGCCAGGAGCTCGTCGACGGCGCCGTCGAAGCGCTCCCCGCGTCGGGCGAGCGCCTCCTTGACCGGGGCGGGTTCGGCACGGACGGTGCGGATGTCGAGCATGGATCCCCTGCGGAGCGGTGTGCCGGGGTGGAGGCTACGACCCCGGCGGGACCAGCCTGCGGTCGTTGCAGACCGGGTTGGAATCGAAGAGGAAGCGCAGCGTGCCGGCGGCCACGTCGATGTCCACGGGCTCGAGCTTGGCGAAGTAGACGCATCGCCGGCCGAAGGTGTCGAACCGCTGCGACGTCTGGACCACGTAGACGGTGCTCGCTTCCACCACCACCGGCTCGTCCGCCACGTAGGCCGCCGTGTCCCGGGGCGCCTCCCGGACGTCGTCGAAGCTCATGCCCGGGAAGGTCGTGATACGGGCACGGGAATTGACGTTCAGAGCTCCGGGAGGCAGCAGGACGAGCTGGTCGTCCTGGGTGTCCAACGCGACGTCCCACGTCCCTGTCGCCGTCGGGGTTTCGATGCGGATCGTACGCCGCGCGTCGAAGTTGAAGCCCGAGGCGAGGTTGCTCTCGGGGCGCGCGAGCGAGTACAGAAGGGCGGTGTCCGGGGCCGCGACCCACTCGAAGTTGTACGGGTCGTCCCCGCAGGCGGCGAGGGCGAGGCCGCCGAGCAGCGGCAGAAGCACCGCGCCGACGAGCGTGTAGAAGGTCCCGCGAGGGCGTTCCTGGATCGACATGGGTCCTGCTCTCGAGGTGATTGGATCCTCGCGGATCCCGAGGTCCGAACTGTACCGGACCGTCGGAAAGGGGTCAAGCCCGAAAACCCGCTGTTTGCTTGACTTTAGTCCCCACGGCGAGGTAGGTTCCGCGGCCTCGTGGGAGCCCGGCTCAAAGGAGGGCGTGAAATGGCAGCGACCGGGGGTCAGGACGACACGCGCGGCCGGATCCTCGTCGCCGACGACGAGCCTCACATCCGCCGGATCCTCACGACCCTCCTGGAGGCCGCGTCTTTCGAGGTCGAGTCGGTCTCGGACGGGGCCGACGCCCTCGAGCGGCTCGAGAACGACCGTGGCTACGCGCTGGTCCTCCTCGACATCATGATGCCCGGCGCCAGCGGTCTCGAGGTCCTCGACCGGATCCGGAGACTCGATCACCGCCACGACGTTCCCGTCGTGATCCTCACGGCCAAAGGCCAGGACGCGGATCGGGACGAGGCCTTCCAGCTCGGCGCGAACGCGTTCGTGACCAAGCCCTTCAGCCCGAAGAAGCTCCTTGCCCGCATCGACGAGATCCTCGAGCACGGCTGACGGGTTCGACGTCGACCGGCTCTGGATCACCGTCCTCGCCGGCGGCATCGGATCGCGATTCTGGCCGGTGAGCACGCCGGCCCGGCCGAAGCAGCTCCTCCCCCTGGCGAGCGAGCGTCCCCTCATCGTGGACACCGTCGAGCGCGCCCGCTCCCTCGTCCCGGACGAGCGACTCCGGATCCTCACGGGTCGTGGCCTCGTGGAGCCCTTCCGCTCGATCGTGGAGGACCTCGGCCCCGAGGCCCTCCTCGTCGAGCCCCGTGCACGGGGCACCGCTCCGGTCCTCACGTGGGCCGCGTGGACCGTGGCGCGCCGGGACCCGTCGGCCGTCCTCGTCTCCCTCCACTCCGACCACCTGATCCGCCCCCTCGACACCTTCCGGCATACCGTCCTCGGTGCGGCCGCCGTAGCCGACCGGGAGGACCTGCTCCTCTCCCTCGGGGCCCGACCGGACCGGGCGGAGACCGGGTACGGGTACGTCCAGCCCGGCGACGCCCTCGAGGCGCCGGGGGGGCTGTCCGCCCACCGGGTCCGGGCGTTCCACGAGAAGCCGGACCGGGTCACCGCCGCCCGCTACGTGGCGGAGGGGTACCTGTGGAACACGGGGATCTTCGTCTGGAAGGCCTCCGTGCTCCTCGACGAGGTGGAACGGCACGCACCGGAGATCGCCGAGCACCTGCCCAGGCTCGAGGAGGGGGACGTCGAGCGCTACTTCGAGTCGGTCCCGCGGATCAGCGTGGACGTGGCGCTCATGGAGCGGAGCGGCCGTGTCGGCGTCGTCGAAGGTCCCTTCGAGTGGGACGACGTGGGCGCGTGGCACGCCCTCCACCGCACCCGGACCCCGGGACTCGACGGGAACGTGGTGCTGGGCGAAGGGCTGGTCCACGAGGGCCGGGACAACGTGGTCTTCGCGGACGAGGGGCGGGTGGTTCTCTTCGGCGTCGACGACCTGGTGGTGGTACGCTCCGGTGACGTCACCCTGGTGACCCGCAGGGGACGGAGCGCCGATCTCAAGGACCTGCTCGACCACCTCCCGCCCGAATACCGGGAGTCCCCGTGACCTCCCCCGCCGCCCTCTACCTGATCGACGACCACCGGGCGCGACGCTGGGCGCCCTTCGCCGCCACGCGCCCGGTGGGGGAGCTCCTCCACGGCTGCTTCCGCCAGCGGGAGCGCGCCGAACGGTTCTTCGGGGTCCGCTGCGCCGGCCACCTCGTTGCGCCCCGCCTGTCGGGCTTCCAGGAGGAGGGCACGCCTCCCGTCCTCCGGGCGGAGGAGGTGGGAAGCGAGGGGACACGGATCATCCTGTCGAGCCGGGCCGTGCTCGAAGGGCCCTCGCCCTTCCGGGACGGCGGGCCGACCGACGGCGATCTGCGGAAGGTGAAGCGCCTCCGTGTGGGGGGCGAGCCGGTCGGTTGGATCCTCCCCGACGGGTCGCCCCTCCCCGGGGAGCGAGCCCTGGACGACCCTTCCACGTTCGAGGGGAACGGCGACGAGATCGACCTGGATGGGACGATCCTCGGCTGGCCGTGGGACCTCGTCGCCGCCAACGCCGACCGCATCGCCGGAGACCTCGACTCCCGCCACAGGACGGGGGACTCCTTCCTCCTCACCGACGTCCACGTCCTCGGGGACCACGCGGTCTCGCTCGGGCATGGCGCCAAGGTCGAGGCCGGCGTCGTCCTGGACGTGCGCGACGGACCCGTCCGGCTCGAGGCGGACGCCCGCGTGCAGGCGCCGGCTCGGATCACGGGGCCCACGTGGGTCGGCCGTGGGTCCGTCGTCC
Source organism: Gemmatimonadota bacterium (assembly GCA_050050315.1). Lineage (GTDB taxonomy): Bacteria > Gemmatimonadota > Gemmatimonadetes > Longimicrobiales > Gaopeijiaceae > JASFUL01. The sequence goes on along the minus strand of JASFUL010000040.1, from coordinate 13,790 downwards.
TGGGAGGCTCGGTGGCCCACGCCTCCATCGGACCGGTGTGCAAGGTCCGGGGAGAGGTCGAAGCGAGCGTCTTCTTCGGCTGGGACAACAAGGCGCACGACGGCTACCTGGGTCACGCCTACCTCGGGCGCTGGGTGAATCTCGGGGCGTTCACGACCAACAGCGACCTCAAGAACAGCTACTCCCCGGTGCGGGTGCCCGTGGGTCCCGCCGAGGAGGTGGACACGGGGCTGCTCAAGGTGGGCGCGTTCGTGGGCGACCACGTGAAGACGGGGATCGGAACGCTCCTGAACACCGGCACGGTCCTCGGCGTCGGAAGCAACGTCTTCGGTGGGGCCATGCCTCCCCGCTGGGTTCCCCCCTTCTCCTGGGGCGTGGGCGAGGCTCTCGTCGAGTACAGGCTCGAGAAGTTCCTGGAGGTGGCCGCCGCCGCCATGGCGCGGCGTGAGGTTGACCTGGACGGGGGGATGCGGAAGCTTCTCACCCGGGTCTGGGAGGAGTCCCGGACCCGAGGCTGAACCCGAGCCCCACTCCTCGCGAGGCGTGCTCTCCTGAAGATCTGCGTCCTGGGCAGCGGAAGCGGCGGGAACGCCACCCTGGTCGAGGTGGGGGAAACCCGCGTCCTGGTGGACGCGGGCTTCAGCGGGAGGGACCTGGAGCGGCGGCTCGCGGCCGTCGAGGTGGAACCCGCCTCCATCACGGCCATCCTGGTCACCCACGACCACGGCGACCACACGCGGGGCATGGGCGTGTGGGCGCGCAGGCACGGGACTCCCCTCCACATCACCGAGCGCACGCGCCTGGCCTGCGGCGCGCTCCTCCGGGGCGATGAGCGGACCCGTCCCTACCGGGCGGGACACCCCTTCGACATCGGCCGGGTCCGGGTCGAGCCGTTCGTCACCGTCCACGACGCGGTCGACCCCGTCGGCGTCGCCCTGGTCGATCCGGACACGGGCACGCGGGTCGGCATCGCGACGGACCTCGGGAGGCCCAACGCCGGCATACGCCACGCCCTCTCGGGAGCCCACTTCCTGGTGCTCGAGGCCAACCACGACGAGGTCCTCCTCGCCGGGGCCCCGTACCCCTGGAGCGTGAAGTCACGCATCGCCTCGAGCCACGGCCACCTCTCCAACGAGGCCGCCGCCCGCTTCGGCACGGAGCTCCTCCATCCCCGGCTCGCCGGCGTCGTCCTCGCGCACCTCTCCCGGGAGTCGAACCGGCCCGCCCTGGCGCGGGACGTGGTGGGCGGGGCGCTGGAGGACGCCGGGTACGAGGGATACCTGGAGGTGGCGAGCCAGGACGAGCCGGGCGACCCCCTCGACCTCGAGGAGCTGCGCCTCCGCCGCGGACCGGTCCAGCTCGACCTCCTGTAGCCGTCCGCGGGGCACCCGCGTCCGGCGCACCCCGTTGCGCGGGGCCCCGGGCGGCGCCTCGAGTTGACGCGACCGAAGGTCGTCGACCCCCGAGGGCAGGAACCGGTAGGGATCTTCTCGAGGACGAGGACCAGCCGGCGACCCCGAAGACATCGGGGCCGGGACGAGATCCCCTTCGTCGCTGCGAGGCGTGGGCTGACGTCGCGCTTTCCCCCGCTCGGAGGGGAGAAGCGTAGATGGCTACGCCGCCCCGCCGGGGCCCGCAGCCACGTCGAGGTGCCCCTCTTCGGGCTCCCGACGTGGAGCGCCTCGGCGAGCGGGTCCGGGTCGACTGCCTGGATCGGACGGCTCCGGAAGACGAAGGGCGTCCTCTGGTAATGCACTGCGATCGACGTCGGCAGCGCCTATGGCTGGGCGCAGCTCCACGTCACCCCCCACAACCCCGCGGCTGGATCCTGCCTCTCAGTTGGTCCAGAGGGTCGCTCGAGACCTCCAGCGCTATGGCTGGAAGATGGAGCCCGTCATGACCGACAACGGTGGAGAGCTCCGGGCCCGCGCCTTCCGCGACACGGTCCAGGAGCTCGGCCCCGAGCATCGCTTCATCCGGAGCGGGCGACCCCGGACCAACGGGTGTGTCGAAGGGTTCCAGGGGCGATTCACGAGGAGTGCCGGAAGCCGTCCTTTGCCCGCTCTCTTCTCCCCGGACGTCCGGCTCTCGGCGAGGACCTGAAGAGCTTCCTGAACGACTACGACACCGACCGAGCCCACACCGGTCCCTGGACGCAGGGCCGCACTCCGGCCCAGGTCATCGCGGCCAGCAAGATGTACTCAGGTCGATGATCCAGGTGTCGCGTCTGCTCGGGAGCAGGACCTGTCAGAGGCCGAAGAGCCTGAGGACATCGTTGGAGAGCGCCCAGATCATGATGCCCATCACGATCAGGAACCCCACGTTCGACCAGCGCAGCCGCTGCTCCACCGAGAGCGCCTTCCCCCGGACCGCCTCGATGGCCAGGAAGAGGAGATGACCTCCGTCGAGGATCGGGATGGGCAGGAGGTTGAGGATGGCCAGATTCACGCTGAAGAGGGCCATGAAGCGGAGGAACGCGTCCGTCCCGAGCGCGGCGGCCTGCCCCGACGCCTCGCCGATCGTGACGATGCTGCCTACCGAGCGGGGGGAGACGTTCCCGGTGACCAGGTCCCGCAGGAAGCTCAGGATCAGGCCGGTCGTGCCGACGGTCGCGCGCCATCCCTGTACGACGGCCTCCGAGAAGGTGGCCCGCTCGGACACCATGTCTTCGAAGGGGGGCCAGATGCCGATCTTCCCCACGGTCCGGGTCTCGCCCGTCACCGGGTCGGTCTCCTCGGTCGGCTCGGGCGTCACGACCCGGACCAGCTCACGACCGTCCCGCTCGAGCCGGATCTCGGTGCGCTCCCCGGCCCGGCCCTCGACGAGGTCGACGAAGTCGAACCAGCCGGACGCGGTCGTCCCTTCGACCGCGAGGATCCGGTCCCCCTCCTCCAGCCCCCCTTCCTCCGCGGGCGACCCCGAGTTCACGATCCCGACCACCGGCTCCCGCCAGTACTGCAGCGCGGCCACGGTGCGGGCACGGGCCCGCTCGCCCGTGGGCAGACGCGCCTCCACCGTCCCCGGAGGGTCGCTGAGCTCGAGGGTGACGGGACCGGCCGGGGCGTCGAGGAGGGCGGAGCGGACGTCGCCCCAGTGGCTCACCTCCGTCCCTCCCACCCGGACCACCCGCTGCCCCCGCTGGATCTCGGTAAGCGACTCCGCCCCGGGCGCCAGAAGGTCGGAGCGGACGTCGCCGACCCGCGTCGTGGCCGGCTCCTGGAAGCCCCAGAAGCCGATGGCGACGCTGTACGCGACGAAGGCGAAGAGGAAGTTCATCACCACGCCCGCCGAGATCACGATCGTGCGGGCCCAGATCGGCTTGCCGTCGAAGTCCCCCGGGCCGGGCTCCCTCGGCTCGTCGGAGGCCCCCCCCTCGATGGCCTCCATGATCTGGTCCTCCATGCCGCCCATCTTCACGTACCCCCCCAGGGGGATCGCGGACAGGACGTACTCCGTCTCGCCCCATCGGAACCCGGTGAGGCGGGGGCCGAGGCCGATGGAGAAGCGCTCGACGTCGATCCCGACGCCCTTGGCCGCAAGGAAGTGACCGAGCTCGTGCACGAAGATCAGCACCCCGAGCACGATGATGGTCGCCAGGATCGTCATGGTCCGTCTTCTCGCTTCTCCACCCTTCCCTCCTCGCCCGCCCAGCCGCCCTTCGGTCGCCCGACCGGCGCTCCACCGCTCAACGCTGGACCACGGCCGGCGGCACCCACGGCCTCCCGGGCGACCCGGCGGGCCGCGGCGTCGGCCTCCAGCACCTCCCGTACGTCTTCAGGAGCGGAGCCGTGGGCGACCCGCTCGAGGGCGGCCGACACGACGTCCGCCATCTCCGCGAAGCGCACCTGCTCCTGGAGGAATGCCTGCACGGCGATCTCGTTGGCCGCGTTGAACACCGCCGGCGCGGTTCCACCGCTCCGCCCGGCCGACACGCCCACCTCGAACATGGGAAAGGCCTCCCGATCGACGTCCTCGAAGGTCAGCGGAGAGGACGCGACCGGGTCGAACGTCCTCAGCGCCGGATCGGGGACCCGGTCGGGATAGCTCAGTGCATACAGAATCGGGAGCTCCATGTTGGGGTCCCCCACCTGGGCCAGCACCGACCCGTCCACGAACTCGACGAACGAGTGCACGATGGACTGGGGATGGACCACCGCGTCGATGGCGTCGTACGGGAGGCCGTACAGGAAGTGCGCCTCGATCACCTCGAGCGCCTTGTTCGCGAGCGTGGCCGAATCGACGGTGATCTTGGCTCCCATGTCCCACGTGGGGTGATCCAGGGCCTCCCGGGGGCGTACGTCCCGGAGCCGCGCCGGGTTCCATCCCCGGAACGGCCCGCCCGAAGCGGTGAGGACGAGACGGGCGACGCACGCGTCGCCCTGCCCCTCGATGCACTGCAGGATCGCGGAGTGTTCGCTGTCCACGGGGACCAGCTCGCCTCCGCCTTCGTCGGCCGCGCGCAGGACCAGCTCTCCCCCTGCCACGAGGGACTCCTTGTTCGCGAGGGCCAGCCGCTTGCCCTCCCGCAGCGCCAGCAGGGTCGGCTCCAGCCCCGCCGCGCCCACAAGCGAGTTCACGACCACGTCCACGTCGTCCCGCCCGGCCAGCGCCACCACGGCCTCCCGCCCCCCCTCCCAGCCCCCACCCGGGAGCCGGTCCGTCCCCCCCGCTCGATGCAACGCGTCGGCGTCGCCCACGACCGCCACCTCCGGCCGGAAGCGCCGGACCTGATCGGCCAACGCATCCACGCTCCGGTGGGCGGCGAGCGCGGTCACGCGGAAGCGCTCAGGGTGGCGCGCGACGACCCGCAGCGTGCTCCGTCCGATCGAGCCGGTGGAGCCCAGCACCGCGACGCGAATCATGGAACCCTCTCCGGTCGCCTCGCCGGGCCCAGGAGGAGGCTCGTCCCGCCCTTCCCCGGACTCAAAGCACCCCCGCGAGCAGGAGGAGGCCCCACGTCGTCGGAAAGGCGAACAGGAGCGAATCGACCCGGTCGAGCATGCCGCCGTGACCCGGGAGGAGATCCCCGGAGTCCTTCACCCCGGCCTCCCGCTTGAGCGCCGACTCCGCCAGGTCTCCCACCTGGGCCACGGCACCCAGCAGGGCGCCGATCCACGCGGCCGTGAGCACCGGCACGGTGAGAGCCGGGAGTCGGGACAGCGCCCAGGCGGCGACGGCGGCCCCTGCGAGGCCGGCGCCGACGATCCCCGCAACCGCTCCCACCACGGTCTTTCCCGGGCTGACGGTCGGCGCCAGCTTCCTGCGGCCCCAGGCGCTCCCCGCGAAGTAGGCCGCGGCGTCCCCGACCCAGGTGGTGGCCAGGGGAAGGAGGACGAAGGCCGTCGCCCGCCAGGGCTCGTCCCCGAGCGCCCCCGGGGCGGTGGCGGGCAGCCACCGCAGAAACGGCACGAAGGCCAGGGTGAAGCCGATGTAGACCACCCCGGTGACCGTGGCGCCGACGGCGGCCATCGGCTCGCCTCCGGGCCAGCGCAGCCAGACGGCGCCGGCGAGGGAGAGGAGGGTCACCACGACCAGGACGGCGGCCGCCGGCGGGGCCGCCGCGACGGGGGTCGGATACGCGGTGGCCAGGAGCACGAGGGCGCCGGCGGCGAGCGCCCCGACGGCGGCGAACGGGCGTACGCCCCGAGCCCGGGCCAGCCCGTAGAACTCCCGGGCGGCCAGCCACGCGACGACCGCCACGAGCCCGCCGAGGACCCAGCTCCCCAGGTAGAGCGCCCCGAGGACGAGCGGGATTCCCACCAGCGCCACCGCGACCCGGCGCCCGAGATCCGACGCGGCCATCAGACGGACTCGCGCTCCCCCGGCGGACTCACCCCGCGGAGACCCGGCCGAACCTCCGCTCCCGACGCTGGTAGTCCAGCACCGCCTCGAAGAGGTCCTCGCGATCGAAGTCCGGCCACAACACCGGACTGATGTACAGCTCCGTGTAGGCGAGCTGCCACAGCAGGAAATTGCTCACCCTGAACTCCCCGGAGGTCCGGATCAGGAGATCCGGATCGGGGACGTCGCGGGTGAAGAGGGCGTCCTGCACGGCCTCCTCGTCGATGTCCCCGGGCTCGATCTCACCGGTCCGGACCTGCTCGCTCAGGATGCGGACGGCCCTCACGAGCTCCTCCCGGCCGCTGTAGGAGATCATCAGGTTGAGCCGCAGACGGTCCCCGCCCTTCGTGCCCCGGGCGATCCTCTCCACGGCGCTCCGCGTCGAGTCGTCGAGGCGATCGAGCTCGCCGAGGACCCGAACCTCCACGCCCTGGCGCACGAGATCGGCCTGCTCGCGTTCCGCGTACAGCTTGAGCAGGGACATGAGGGCGTTGATCTCGCGGGAGGGACGCTGCCAGTTCTCGGTGGAGAAGGCAAAGAGGGTGAGGATCTCGATGCCCGCCTCGACGGCGCCCTCGATGGTCTCCCGCACCGCCTTCATCCCCTCCCGGTGCCCCAGGTGCCGCGGCAGTCCGCGCTGTCGCGCCCACCGACCGTTGCCGTCCATGATGACGGCCACGTGGCGCGGCACCGCGCCGTTCAGGCGGATCTGCTGGAGGCGATCGGAGGACATGGTCTTGGGGCTCCGCGGGTCGACCGGCCGGTCAGACCTGCATCACTTCCTCTTCCTTCTTCTGGAGCAGCTCGTCGATGCGGGCGATGTGCCGGTCGGTCATCTCCTGGACCTCGTCCAGCTGCCTGTGACCCTCGTCCTCGCCCACGTCGTGGTCCTTGATCTGCTGCTTGATCTCGTCCCGGGCGACCTGGCGGGCGTGTCGGACGGACACCCGTCCTTCCTCCGCCATCTTGTGGAGGAGCTTCACGTACTCCCGCCGGCGTTCCTCGTTGAGGGCCGGGATGGGGACGCGGACGATGTTCCCGTCGTTGGAGGGGTTGAGCCCCAGGTCGGCCTGGAGGATCCCCCGCTCGATCTCACCGATCTGGCTCTTGTCGAACGGCTGCACCACGAGGAGGGACGGCTCGGGCGTGTGGATCGTGGCCACCTGGTTCAACGGCATGCGCGAGCCGTAGGCGTCCACCTTCACGGTGTCCAGGAGGGCCGGCGTGGCCTTGCCCGTCCGGACCGTGTTGAACTCGCGACGGACCGCGTCGAGGGCCTCGTCCATGCGCTGCTCGGCTTCCTTCAGGGACGGCATCCCGATTCCTCCATCTTACGCGCGGCGGTGGGTCGATGGAAACGCCAGAGATGGCCGAAAAGTAACAGGGTCGGGGGGGGTCATGACACCAGCGTCCCCACCCGCTCGCCGCGGATGGCCTGGGCCACGACGCCCCTTTCCTCGAGATTGAGGACGATGATCGGGAGGCCGTTGTCCTTGCAGAGCGAGACCGCCGCCGCGTCCATGACGGCGAGCTCGCGGGTCATGACCTCGTGGAAGGAGATGGCGGGGATGAACTCGGCGTCTGGGTCCTCGGTGGGATCCGCCGTGTAGACCCCCTCCACCTTCGTGGCCTTGATGACCACGTCCGACTCCATCTCGATGGCCCGGAGGGCGGCGGCCGTGTCGGTGCTGAAGTATGGATTCCCGGTCCCGCCGGCGAAGAGCACCACACGACCCTTCTCCATGTGCCGCATGGCCCGCCGCCGGATGTAGGGCTCCGCGACCTCCTCCATGCGGACGGCGGTCATCACCCGGACTTCGACCCCCTTGTCCTCCAGCAAGTCCTGGACGGCGAGGGCGTTGATGATGGTGGCGAGCATGCCCATGTAGTCGGCCTGTACCCGATCCATCCCCTTCTGGCTGGCCATCGCCCCGCGCACGATGTTGCCACCCCCGATCACGACCCCCAGGCTGACGCCCATCTCGTGCACCGCCCGGATCTCGTCCGTGAGTCGGTCGACCACGGAGGGCTCGATGCCGAACCCCTGCTCGCCCGCGAGGGCTTCGCCGGAGATCTTCAGCAGGACGCGTCGGTACTTGAGGTCTTCAATCATCTGAGTCGGATCGAGCTCCGTGTGCGGGGGCCGACCGGTCCGCCGCCCCCCCGTTGATCTCCGTCGCGGTCGTCGCCCCGGCCCCGCGGCCCACCCCCGGGCGGAGTCGGCTCGCTACCCTGGCACCGGCTACCCAGGCACAGACGGCGGGGTGCGCCGTCCCGGGGTCCTTTCAATCGGTCTGTCCGACCTCGAAGCGGGCGAAGCGGGCCACCTCGATCTTCTCGCCGACCTTCGCGGAGACGTCGGTGACCAGCTGCTCCACCGTCTTGTCCGGATCCTTCACGTACGGCTGCGAGAGGAGCGCGACCTCCTTGAACCACTTCCCGAGCTTCCCTTCGACGATCTTCGCCCGGATGTGCTCGGGCTTCCCCTCGACCTTCACCTGCTCCATGTAGACGTTCCGCTCGCGCTCGACGTCGGCGGCGGGAATCTCGTCGGCGCTGACCGCCACCGGCCTCGACGCCGCGACGTGCATCGCGAGCTCCCGGGCCAGGTTCTGGAAGTCTTCGGTGTTCGCCACGAAGTCCGTCTCACAGTTCAGCTCGACCATCACCCCGACCTTGCCGGAGTGGTGGACGTAGGTGCCGATCGCCCCCTCGTTGGCGGCCTTGCTCTCGCGCTTCGCGACCTTGGCCGCGCCGCGCGTCCGGAGCAGGTCCACCGCCTTCTCCATGTCCCCGTCGGTCTCCTGCAGGGCCTTCTTGCAGTCCATCATGCCCGCGCCGGTACGGTCCCGGAGCTGCTTCACCTGTTGCGCGCTTATCGCCATGGGTCTCTATCCGCTCGTCCGTGGTTCCGAACATTCGTGAAAAGAGGCGGAAGCCCTGGGACCGCGCCTCTGGGGTCGCGGTCGGGCCGCCGCCTCCCGGCTCCCGCAGGAGCCCATCGGGGTTGCCGGAGGCTACTCTTCGTCCTCGCCTTCGGCCTCTTCGTCCTCGCCACTCTTGATCTTCGCGATCACCTCGGGACGGGGACGCCGCTTGCGTCGGGGCCGACGCCGCTTGGGCTTGTCCTCGACCTCCTGCTCCCCCGTCTCGGTGGAGTAGGTCGTGGCCTCGGCCTCCTGGAGCTGCTGGAGCTCCTCCTCGGGTACGTCCTTCTTCGCCGCCTCGACCGCGTCGGCGATGGCCTTCGTGATGAGGCCCACCGAGCGGATCGCGTCGTCGTTGCCGGGCACCGGATAGTCGATGAGATCCGGGTCGGCGTTGGTGTCCGTGATCGCGATGACGGGGATGTCGAGACGGTGCGCCTCGCGCACCGCGATCTGCTCGCGCTTGGCGTCCACCACGAAGACCGCGCCCGGTAGCCGGCTCATGTCCTTCACGCCGGACAGGTACTTGTCCAGCTTCGCCCGCTCGCGGTCGAGGAGGAGCCGCTCCTTCTTGGTGTAGAACTCGAAGGCGTTCTCTTCCTGGCCCCGCTCCAGCTCCTTGAGGCGCCGGATCTGCTTCCGGATGGTCTGGAAGTTCGTGAGCATGCCGCCGAGCCAGCGCTCGACCACGTAGAACGCACCGCACCGCTCCGCCTCCTGCTCGATCACCTGACGGAGCTGCCGCTTGGTGCAGACGAAGAGCACCCGCTCCCCGTTCATGACGACCTCGCGGACGGCCCGCTGGGCCTGCTGGAGCCGGTCCAACGTCTTGCGGAGGTCGATGATGTGGATCCCGTTGCGCTCCGTGAAGATGAACTTGCGCATCTTCGGGTTCCACCGGCGGGTCTGGTGTCCGAAGTGGACGCCCGCCTCCAGCAATTCGTTCAGGCCAACCTGGTCCATGGGTGCTCGTCTCTCGTCTCTTGGGGCCGATGTACGCCCCGGTCAGGATTGTCCAGCGACTGCCGTGTCTCTGGCGTTGGGCGGCCCCGTCGGCCACGTGCCTCGAGGACGCGTGGCGCCGGAGGACGGGCCCGGGACCGGACCGCCCGGGCGATCAGCGCTTCGAGAACTGGAACTTCTTGCGGGCCTTGGGCTGCCCGGGCTTCTTGCGCTCGACCTTCCGGGCGTCCCGGGTGAGCATGCCGTTGGCGCGGAGCACCGGCCGATGCTCCTCGTCGGCCTCCACCAGCGCCCGGGCCAGGCCCATCCGGATGGAGTCGGCCTGTCCGGTCAGACCTCCCCCCCTCACGCGCACGAAGACGTCGTAGATGCCGTCGGAGTCGGTGACCGAGACCGGCTCCTGCACCCGGTACTGGTGCACCGGGCGGGGGAAGTAGTCGGCCAGGGGGCGGCCGTTGATGGTCCACTCGCCCTTGCCGGGCCGAAGGATGACGCGGGCCGAACTCGTCTTGCGACGGCCCACGGTCTGGATCGGGTCGTTCTCTCGTACGGCCATGTCTCGATCGCGTCCGGTTCTCGGGCTCAGAGGTCCAGCGGCCGGGGGCTCTGACTCTGGTGCGGGTGGTCGGGGCCGCCGTACACCTTGAGCTTCTTCCTCATCTGCCGGCCGAGGTTGTTCTTCGGGAGCATGCCCTTCACGGCCAGCTCGATGACCCGCTCGGGGTGGGTCTGGATCATCCGCTTGAACGGGATGTGCTTCTCGCCGCCCATGTGTCCGGAGTGGCGGAAGTACGTCTTCTGCTCGGCCTTCCGTCCCGTGAGCGCCACCCGGGACGCGTTCACCACGATGACGTGGTCGCCGGTGTCCAGGTGGGGCGTGTACATGGGCTTGTGCTTGCCACGGAGGATGCGGGCGACCTCGCTGGCCAGCCGTCCCAGCGGCTCGCCCGCCGCGTCGACGACCCACCACTGCCGCTCGATCTCGTGCTTTTTCGGTGTATAGGTCTTCACGGTCCCACGCCCGTCAGCATTTGACAACAGAGCTTTGAATGATATCCGAGCGTGTGGCGGAGTGTCAACCCATGCGGAGGTCTTCGCGAACGGCCGACGGGAGCCCTCCGTCCGGCCCCGTGGAAGGGGTCCGGCGGGGCGTCCCGGAGGGCCCGGCGGCGGAGCGGCGGCCACCTTCGTTCGAAGTCCCCCGATCCCAGTGACGCCAGGGAGGTCGGGGTCTACTTGACGAAGGTCTCCAGGAAGCGCGCCCGCGACGCGTGGCGCAGCCGGAGCAGCGCCTTCTCCTTGATCTGCCGAACGCGTTCCCGCGTGATGCCGAGGAGCGTTCCGATCTCCTCGAGGGTCATCGGCTCCTGGTCGTCGAGCCCGAAGTAGAGGCGGAGGATCTTGGCCTCACGCTCCTTGAGCGAGGAGAGGGCGTCCTCGACGGTCTCCTTGAGCGCCGTCTCGTACGTCTCGTCCTCGGGACCCGGGGAGAACTGGTCGGGGAGGTAGTCCAGGAGGCGGTTGTCCTCGCCGGGCGTGACGGGAGCGTCGAGGGAGAGGCTCGCCTGGCTGATGGCCAGCGTCCGCTCGACCTCCTCCTGGGAGATGTCGAGCTCCTCGGCGATCTCCTCGACGGTGGGCTCCCGGCCGAGCTCCTGGAGGAGGGCCGAGCTCCGACGTCCGATGCGGTGGAGCGCCCCGGCCCGGTTCAGCGGCACCCGGACGATCCGGCTCTGCTCGGCCAGGCACTGCAGGATGGCCTGGCGGATCCACCACACCGCGTAGCTGATGAACTTGATCCCCTTCGTCTCGTCGAACTTGTGGGCCGCGCGGATGAGCCCGCAGTTCCCCTCGTTGATCAGGTCCGAGAGGGGCACTCCCTGGTTCTGGTACTTCTTCGCGACCGAGACGACGAAGCGCAGGTTCGAGCGGACCAGCTTGTCCAGCGCCTCCCCGTCCCCCTTGTGGATGAGACGGGCCAGGCGGGCCTCCTCCTCACGATCGATGAGGGGGTAGGCGCTGATCTCCTTGAGATACTGATCGAGGGATCCTTCACGAAAGGATCCCCGCCGGGTTGAGAACGACATCGGCGCAGGGCGTGCCCGTAGCTGGATGGGTGCGGAGGCCCGAGGCGAGGTGGAATCGGGCGGGCCCTCGTCTCGTGATGATCGGGCACCGGAAGCCTTTGCGCAACTTCAGGGGAGTCACGGCCCCGTCGCGTGGAGGAAACGGACCTCCCGGTCGGCCCCGGGTGATCAGCGGATCGGCGACCCGAGCCGGTCCCAGCGCACCGCGCTGATCCACGGCAGGGAGCGGTCGCTGCCGGGATCGAAGGAGTAGTAGACGACCCACGGTCGACCGCGGATCTCGTCCCGGTCGACGAACCCCCAGTAGCGCGAGTCCTCGCTGTTGTCGCGGTTGTCACCGAGGACGAAGTACGAGCCCTCCGGAACGTACAGGGGGCCCCAGTTGTCCCGGGAGGGCGAGCGACGACCGGGCCCGGCGATCAGGTAGCTGGACTGCCACCGCATCCCCGCGTGCACCGCGTCCCCCAGCGTATCGCTGAAGCGGGCGTACGGCTCGGCTAATGGCCGTCCGTTCACGTAGAGCGTCTTGTCGACCATCCTCAGCGTGTCCCCCCCCACGCCGACCAGACGCTTCACGTAGTTCTTCTCCGGCTCGTGCGGCGGGTTGAACACGATCACGTCGCCGCGGCGGGGCTCCGCGAGAGCGGGGAGGTGGATCCCGGTGCCGGGGATCTCCGCCCCGTAGACGGCCTTGTTGACGAGCAGGAAGTCCCCGACCAGCAGGGTGTTCTCCATGCTGGACGTGGGGATCTTGAAGGCCTCCACGATGAACGTGCGGATGAAGAGGAAGAGGACGAACGCGACCACGATCGAGCGGATCCAGTCGAACAGGGAGCGCCCCAGCGAGGGTGGCTCCGGCAGGGCACGACCCCCGGACTCCCCGTCCGTCTCTCCGCTCCGCTGGGATGACCTCTCCGGGTCCACCGTCGCTCCTTTCCTCCTCCGATCGATGCGCCGCCGGGACCCGGTCCCGACCGCGACTGGCCCCGCTGTTGCATATAAGCGATGCCCGGGCCCGTCCGTTCCCCCGACCCCTCGTCGGCTCGGGGAGAGCGTTCAAGGTGGTCCCGCGAACCCCCTTTCCACAAGGTGGACCGGCGAGGGGGATCGGAGTACCATCGAGACATGGGCCTCCACTCCCGCACTTCCCCTCTTCGCCTGGTCTGGCTGGTCGCGGCCGTGCTGGTCCTGGGCGGGCTCTTCCTGGCCCGGAGCCCCGGGTCGGGACGGGGCGAAGCCGTCGAATCCGGGGCCGGCTGCCCACCGGGGTCGGACGCGTGCCGGAGTCCTGCGGGGGATGAGCGGACCGCCCGGACCCCGACCGTGATCCTGGCGTCCGACGTCTGTCTCCGGGGCGGGTATCTGTGCGCGGATCTGCCCTCCCGGGGGGAGATCCGGATCGCGCGCTGGAACGAAGACACCGACCGGATCCACATCCGGGTGCCCCGTCCCCCCGCCCTGGACCGCGGCACGGCGCGGGCGCTCCAGGAGGCGGTGGCCCGGGGGCTGCGGGCCTGGCACGGCCGGCCCTTCCCGATCCGGGTGGACCTGTCCGACCGGCCGGGGCCGGAGGACTTCGCCGTCACGTGGTCCTCGGCCCTGGGAGAGCGGCGACTCGGGCGGGCGAGCACGCGCTGGACCCTCGAGAACGGGCGGGCGGACCTGGAGGTCACCGAGCTGGTCCTCGTCACGCGCGATCCGTGGCGCCCGGAGCGAACGATCCGCCCGTCCCAGATCGAGCTCGCCGCCGCCCACGAGATGGGGCACGCCCTGGGGCTTCCCCACTCCGACGAGCCGAGGGACGTCATGTATCCCGAGAACACGGCGACCCGCCTGACCGCGCGGGACTACATCACGATGAGCTCCCTGTACGCCCTCGAGAACGGCGCCGTCGTGCGGAGCGTGCATCGCTAGCGCGCCCGGACCCTCACTCCTCCCGCACCAGGCCGTACTTCTCGATTTTCTTGTACAG
>JASFUL010000039.1:0-19305 GCA_050050315.1 Gemmatimonadota bacterium | reverse complement strand
GCACCGCCACTCCGTTTGTAACCTGCTTGAGGATCACCTGTTGGGGCCCGTCGGCGACGTCGCTGTCGATCTCCACGCCGCGGTTCATCGGACCCGGGTGGAGGATGAGGATCCTTCTCTGTGCGCGCTCGAGTCGCTCGCGGCTCACGCCCCAGATGCGGTTGTACTCACGAAGGGACGGCACGAACCCCCCCTGCATGCGCTCGAGCTGGAGCCGGAGGACGTTGAGCACGTCCGCCCATTCGATGGCCTCCTCCACGCGGCGGAAGACGGCCACCCCCAGCTCTTCGACTCCCATCGGCAGGAGGGTCAACGGGCCGCACACCCCCACCTCGGCACCGAGCTTGAGCAGGCCGTAGATGTTGGAGCGGGCGACCCTCGAGTGCAGGATGTCGCCCACGATGCACACCTTCAGGCCGTCGACCCGCCCCAGGTTGTCGCGGATGGTGAGCATGTCGAGGAGCGCCTGGGTGGGGTGCTCGTGTCGTCCGTCGCCCCCGTTGATCACGTTGGAGGGGATGCGGTCCGCGAGGAAGCGGGCCGCGCCGCTGGCGCCGTGGCGCATGACGACCATGTCGATCTTCATGGCCTCGAGGTTCCGGGCCGTGTCGACGAGCGTCTCGCCCTTCACGACGCTGGAGCCCGAGGAGGAGATGTTCACCGTGTCGGCGCTCAATCGCTTCTCGGCGAACTCGAACGAGATCCGGGTGCGCGTCGACGGCTCGAAGAAGAGGTTGACGATCGTCTTCCCCCGGAGCACCGGCACCTTCTTGATCCGGCGCTCGCTGATCTCCTTGAAGGGCTCGGCCGTGTCCAGGATGGTCCGGATCTGCTCCGCCGTGAGGCTCTCCAGGCCGACGAGGTCCTTCCCGAACCCGGCCGTCTCCCGGCTCACGCCGCCTCCGGCGCGCTCGTGACGATCTCGACCCCGAGTCGTCCGTCCAGCGCCGGCACGAGCACGTCGACCCTCCGCCCTTCCAGCACCTCGATGGTCCGTCCCACGACGTCGGGGCAGATGGGAACCTCGCGTCCTCCGCGATCCGCCAGGACGCACAGGAGCGTCCGGGCCGGACGCCCCCAGTCCATGAGCTCGTTCATGGCCGCCCGGGCGGTCCGTCCGGTGTAGAGGACATCGTCGACCAGGACCACGGTGCGCTCGTCGACGCCCTCCGGCGGAAGGGAGGATTCCCCCACGATGGGACGGGGGCCGATGGCGGCCAGATCGTCCCGGTAGAGGGTGATGTCGAGCGTCCCCGCCGGGACGCGTCGCCCCTCGGCCTTCTCGATCTCGTCGCGGAGGAGCTCGGCCAGGTCGTCTCCCCTGCGGTGGATGCCCATGAGGACGAGGCCGTCCGTGCCCCGGTTGATCTCCACGATCTCGCGGGCCATGCGGGCGAGGGCCCGACGGACCGCGGCCTCGTCCATCAGGGCGACTCTGTCCTGGGTCATGGGTGCCGGGGTCGGAGGGTTCCGCACCTCTCGCGGGCTCGACGGCCTTCCAGGGTGCCGGTCGGCGAAAACATGGACGGCGTCCGGGGGGAAGTCAACGCGGCGGGAGGAGGCCCGTTCGGCACCCCACCACGCCCGCCCTCCGGCGGCCCCTCCGGCACCCCGGCGCGTCCTTTACAGACGGGGAGCACGCGGCCATGATGACCCGTCCTTCGATCCCCGTCCGCCACCCGAGGCCCGGTGAACTCCATGCGGAACGACCTCCCTCGAGCCGTGCTACGGTCGCTCCTCGTGCCCGCCCTCGTCGCCCTCCTCGCCCCGCCCGCGAGCGCCCAGCAGGTCGAGGACGCCCCGACCGTCGTGCTGAGGGGCGTCCCCTTCGCCCTCACGGTGCGCGGCGCCGACGACGTCCCCTCCGCCTGGTACGAGGTCCGGGACGCAACGGGACGCGTCCTGGCCGGCGGCGCGGTGGAGGACCACACCTCGGAGGTGATCACGGATCTCGTGGTGCCGTCCCGGGACGCGCTCCCCCTGGAGGTGCGCATCGGCGATACGGTCCACGAGGTCGATCCCGTGCTCACCGGCGGCTGGTTCTCCCTCCTCCCACCCCTGCTCGCGATCCTCCTGGCCCTCGTCTTCCGCGAGGTGATCACGGCGCTCGTGGCCGGGGTCTGGCTCGGGGCACTCGCCGTGGCGGGCTTCAACCCGATCAGCGGGACGTGGCGGATGATCGACAGCTTCATCCTGCCCGCGCTGGCCGACCCGGACCACGCGGCCATCGTCATCTTCTCCATGCTGCTCGGGGGGATGGTCGGCATCGTCTCGCGCAACGGCGGGACGATGGGGATCGTCGAGGCGGTGGCACCCTTCGCCCGGAGCCCCAGGCGCGGGAAGCTCGCCACGTGGGCGGCCGGCCTGGCCATCTTCTTCGACGACTACGCAAACACGCTGATCGTCGGGAACACCATGCGGCCCATCACCGACCGCCTCAAGGTGTCCCGGGAGAAGCTCGCCTACCTGGTGGACTCGACCGCCGCCCCGGTGGCGGCGCTGGTGCCGGTCAGCACCTGGGTGGGCTACGAGATCAGCCTCATCGACGACGGGCTGGGCATCGCGGCCAGCCAGCAGGTGGCGAATCCGGAGCTCGCCGGGACGCTGCTCGGGGCCAGCCCCTTCACGGTCTTCCTGCACACCATCCCCTACCTCTTCTACCCGCTCCTGGCCCTCGTCTTCGTCTTCATGACCTCCATCCTGGACCGCGACCTGGGTCCCATGGCGGAGGCCGAGCGCCGAGCGGCGCGGGGAAGCGGCCTGTACCGGCCCGGCGCCCAGCTCGCCACGGACACCTCCGAGTCGGCCCTCCAGGCCAAGGAAGGGGTGCGCCACCGCTGGTGGAACGCCGCGATCCCGGTGCTGACGGTCGTCTTCGTCGTCCTCGGGGGGCTGTGGACGACGGGCCGGGCGAGCGCGGGTCCCGACGCCTCTCTCATGGACATCTTCGGCGCCGCCGACCCCTTCGCCACCCTGCTGTGGGGGTCGCTGTCCGGCTGCTTGATGGGCTTCGCGCTGTCCATCGGACAGCGGGTGCTCACCGTGAAGGACACGATCGACGCGTGGCTCGGCGGGATCCGGGCCATGATGATCGCCATGATCATCCTCACCCTCGCGTGGTCGCTGGGAGCCGTCACCGAGGAGATCGGCACGGCGAGCTACCTCGCCCACCTGCTCGAGGGGAACGTGGCGCTCCACCTCATGCCGGTGCTGGTCTTCCTGTGCGCGGCGATCATGTCGTTCGCCACCGGGACGTCCTGGGGCACCATGGCGATCCTCATCCCGCTGGTCATCCCCCTCACGGTCTCCCTCGGGGGCGGGATGGACTTCGAGGGCGGCGCCCACTACTCGATCCTCCTCGGATCCATCAGCTCGGTGCTCGCCGGCGCCATCTTCGGCGATCACTGCTCGCCGATCAGCGACACCACCGTCCTGTCGTCGACGGCGTCGGCGTGCGACCACGTGGACCACGTGCGCACCCAGCTCCCCTACGCGCTGCTCGTGGCGGTCGTCGGGATGGCGGTGGGCGACGTCGGCACCGCGTACGGGCTGCCGAACTGGCTCGCGCTCGTGGCGGGGATCGCGATCCTGCTGGCGGTGCTCCTCCTCTTCGGCACGGGCCTGGAGGCGCGCCAGGACGAGGGGGGGGCGGCGGCCGGCTGATCCCTCAGCGACGCCCGAAGGACCTTCGTCCGACCCCCCACAGGAAGGGCTCGTCCGTGCCCGTCCGGCCCCGGTCCACCATCCAGTCGTAGCTGAACAACGCGACACCGCCGGCCCCCACGTCCCGGGCGATGGTGATCTTGCGCACGGTCCCTTCGAACCCCGCCAGGTAGGTCCCGACCCCGGCCCACACTCGCCGCGGATCGCCGGCGGCGGCGACGGCCTCACGGATCTGCCGCCGGAAGCGCCCGTCGTCGGGGGTGTACGCCATGGGCGCCACGACGTCCACGATCCCGGCCGCCAGCCATCCCGGCCAGTCCTGGAATCGGGCCGTGTACGCTTCGAGCCGGTCCGGGACGACCGCCGCCGAGACGACGCAGTCGGGGCGCACCGACTTCGTCCCCCGGTAGAGGCGGTCCACCAGTCGCGTGATCTGCTCCCGGCGGAACCGGGCCCACTCGCCCGGCAGCGCGTCCGCCCACGCCAGCGGGTCCTCACGAGCGGCCTCGGCCAGACGCCCGGCACGGGCGGGCCCGACCCGGGGACGGGCCCAGCGGGCGAAAGCCTCGAGGGAGGGCCGGGAGTAGTCGTAGCTCGGCAGGGGATAGCGGACGTAGTCGAGGTGCATCCCGTCCACCGGATACCGGGTCACGACGTCCATCCAGACCTCGCGGATCCGTTTCCGGACCTCGGGGTGGGCGGGGTTCGTGAAGAACCCTTCGACGCGGTCCGAGTTCTCCCGCGCGTGCCGGGTGAGGGCCTGGATGTACGACGGATCCCGGGGATCGACCCGGTACAGGTCCCGCGCCAGCTCCCGGGGCACGGCCAGCAGGTCCGGACGGGCGTTCACCACGTGGCCCGGGTCCTCCGGAAGCCGCGCCGCGCTCGCCACCAGGTGGATGTTCAGCCAGGCATGTACCCTCATCCCGCGGGCGTGGGCCTCCTCGAGGACCACGGCCAGCGGATCGAAGTCCCCCTGCCCCGCCAGCGCCGGGGCCCTCGGCTCCAGGGCCCGTGCGTAGTACGCGTCGCCGCGTCCCCGGACCTGGACCAGGAGCGCGTTGATGCCGGCGGCGTCGGCCCGCTCCACCATGCGCCGGATCCGTTCCGGGTCGGTCAGGGTGCCGCGCACCACCCAGAGGGCGCGGACCTCGGGGAAGCGTCTCGGAACGACGCGCTCCACCCGGGCGGGCGGCCGGGCCCGGGGCGGCGGGAGGGGGTCGACCGGGGGCTCGGCCGGGGTGGGCTCGGGCGGCGGCACGTCGGCCGGAGCACCCGGCGGTGGCCCCGCCATCGAGCACCCCGTGAGAACGAGGAGGGCCGAGAGGCCGGGGACGGCCCGCCGGGTCATCGGTCCTCGCCCCTCCGCGCCTGGAAGAACGCCCGGAGCAGCGCCCCGGAGGCCTCCTCCAGCACGCCGGGCGTCACGTCGCAGCGATGGTTGAGCCGCGGGTCCTGCAGGAGGTTCCCCAGGGTCCCGGCCATGCCTCCCTTGGGGTCCGCGGCACCGAACACCACCCGGGACACGCGCGCCAGCACGATGGCGCCCGCGCACATGGCGCACGGCTCGAGGGTCACGTAGAGCGTCGTCCCGGAGAGCCGGAAGTCGCCCTGCCGGCCGGCGGCCCGTCGCAGGGTCACCACCTCGGCGTGGGCGGTGGGATCGGCCCGGGTCACCGTGAGGTTGTGGGCCTCGCCGAGGACCCGCCCGTCCCGGACGAGCACCGCCCCCACCGGCACCTCTCCGGCCGCAGCGGCGGCTCGCGCCTGCTCGAGGGCCCGGGCCATGTAGCCGACGTCTCCGGGAAGCGCGGGTGCGACGGCCAGAGGGGTGGGCCGGGCGCGGGTCTCGCCGGAAGCGGGGCTCACCACGGACGGGACCAGGCGTGGCGAAGAGGGGCCGGGATCGACGGAGCCCGGGCCGCGGGGTCGGCGCAACGGGGGCGCCGGAGACGCCTCAGTGGGTCGTGAGGCTGCCCGGGACCATCGTTCCGTCCATGCGGCGGAAGAGGGCGGTGACCTTCCCCACGAGGGCGGTGTGGGCGATGCCCTCCAGGGGGATCGGGCTCCCGTCCTCCCCCCCGACGCCGCAGAGCCCGGCCGTCCCGCCGTCCCGTGTGAAGCGGTGGAAGCCGGTCCGTCCGTCGACCCGGGCCACGACGATCGATCCCTCCTCGAGGTCCTCGGTCGCCACGGGCTGCAGCAGCAGGAAGTCGCCCTGCTCGACCCCCAGCGCCGCCGCCTGATCGCCTCGCGCCCGCACGAAGAACCCGCCCTCCGATCCGGCCAGGCGGCGATCCATCGTCAGGAAGGTATCGGCGGCGTCGGCGCGACGGTCGTCGGGGAAGTCGTTGAAGCACGGCACGGAGATGGTGTCGGGGTGGAGATCCACTCCCAGGATCCGCACGCCCCGGGAGCGGGACGGATCGCGCTCGAGAAAGCCCTTGTTGGCCAGGGCCTGGAGGTGCTCGGAGACCGTCTTCGTGCTCTTGATCCCGAAGCGCTCTCCGATCTCGCGAATGGACGGCTGATACGTGTTCTCCCGGAGGTATCGAACCATGAAGTCCAGGATCTTCCGCTCGATCTCGGTGATTTGTGGGGGCATCCCGGACTTCCTTGCGGTTACCGACTCGGGAGATCGGCCTTTCCCTTTACGGCGGAAAGGTGAACCAGAGAGGTAAATGGACGACTCGGGCCCCGCCCGAAAGCTCCGGGGCGCGAACGGGACGGCTATCCTAATGTGGCCCGTCTTCCGGTGTCAAGAAAGGGTTTTGGGACGTGGCGCTACGGATGTTCCCGACCCGTCCGGGACGGGGGGACGCCCGCCTCAAGAACCGTCGTCGATCCTCGCGAGGGCGTCGTCGATGCGGCGGAGGGACCGAGCGCGACCGAGGAGGGCCAGCACGTCGAAGATGCCCGGGCTGTGCTGGCGTCCGGTCAGCGCGACGCGCAGGGGATGGATGATCTTCCCGGCCCCGACGCCCATCTCGTCCGCGAGCGCCCTGAGCCGGTCCTCGAGGGCTCCCTCCTCCCACGGCCCGTCGTCCAACCGCGTCCGCAGACGGGACAACCGGTCCCGCGCCGCCGCCGGGTCCTTCTCCCAGTGCCGGGCCACGGCCTTCGCCTCGTACTCGAGCTCCTCCCGGGCGAAGGGGAGAGCCTGCGCGGCCAGGTCGTCCACCGTCCGGGCCCGGACCTTCAGGAGGTCGATCAGGCGCCGGAGCCACTCACCGCGTCCCTCCAGCGCCCGCGGATCCACGCCGTGGGCCGCGAGCCGCTCCACGACCAGCCGCTCGAGCGCCTCCGCCGGGCGTCGGGCCAGGTGCTGGCCGTTCAGCCACTCCAGCTTCTCGGTGTCGAACACCGCGCTCTTCTTCAGGACGCGCTCCATGGAGAACGCGTCGATCAGCTCGGCGACCGTCATGACCTCCCGCTCGTCCCCCGGATTCCATCCAAGGAGGGCGAGGAAGTTGACCATCGCCTCGGGGAGGATGCCCTCGTCGGCGTACGCGGACACCGCCGTGGCGCCGTGGCGCTTGGACAGACGCTTGCCGTCGGGGCCCAGGATGAGCGGGACGTGACCGAAACGCGGCACCTCCCGACCGAGGGCCTCGTACAGGAGGATCTGCTTCGGCGTGTTGGAGAGGTGGTCGTCCCCGCGCACGACGTGGGTGATGCCCATGCCCGCGTCGTCGGACACGACGGCCATGTTGTAGGTGGGCGTGCCGTCGCTCCTCAGCACCACCAGATCATCGAGGTCCGCGTTCTCGAAGCGCAGCGGGCCGTGGACCAGGTCGTCCCAGGCCGTCTCTCCCGGGGGCACCCGGAAGCGCACGGCGTGGGGCTCGCCGGCAGCCGCGCGGGCCTCGGCCTCGTCGGGCCCCATGGCGTCCGCCTTCCGCCGCGCCAGGAGGCTCGGGTGGTCGATCCCCTCCTCTTCTGCCTCGGCCCGCAGCGTCGCCGGGTCCGTGAAGTCCCGGTAGGCTTTCCCCTCCCCGAGGAGTCGCAGGGCGTCGCGGCGGTGCTCCTCGACGCGGCCTCCCTGGAACAGGGGACCCTCGTCCACGTCCAGCCCCAGCCACTCCATGCCCTCCAGGATGGCCTCCGTGTGCTCCTCGCTCGACCGCTCCCGGTCCGTGTCCTCGATGCGGAGGACGAAGGTCCCGCCCCGCTTGCGGGCGAGCAGCCAGTTGAAGAGGGCCGTGCGGGCCCCCCCGACGTGGAGGTACCCGGTGGGCGAGGGTGCGAAGCGCACCCGGATGGCGTCGGGCTCCGGCATCGGTCTACCCGTCCTCCAGCTTCGATTCGAGGATGTTCCGGACCAGCGCCGGGTCGGCCGACCCCCCCGTGCGCCGCATGATCTGGCCGATGAAGAAGCCGAGGAGCCCCTTCTTTCCTTCCCGGTATTCCCGGACCTTGTCGGCCCGGGCCGCCAGCAGCTCGTCGATGACGGGCTCGAGCACGGCCGGGTCGTCCACCTTCTCGAGTCCGCGCTCCCGCACCACGTCGGCCGGGTCCGCGCCTTCCTCGACCATCGTCGCGAACACTTCCCGGGCCGCCCTCCGGCTGACCCGGTCGTTCTCGACCATGGCCACCAGACGTCCCAGGGCGCGGCCGTCGAAGGGAAGCTCGTCCAACGACCGCTCCTTCAGCTCGGCCATGAGGTCGTTCACCACCCACGCGGCCACGGCCGACGGGTCGCCGTGCTCCTCGAGGGCCGCCTCGAAGAAGCGGGCCACCGGGAGCGACCCGGTCAGCACGTCGGCGTCGTCGAGCGGGAGGCCGAGCTCCTCCTGGTAGCGCTCGAAGCGGGCGGCGAGATCGGGGTCGCGGCGGCGGGCCTTGCGGCGCTCGTCGCTGACGCGGTCCTCGGGGCCCGGGGGTGCAGCCGCGACGTCGTCCGGTCGCGCCCCTTCGTCTCCCTCCGGCGCCGCGTCCCCCCCGGCGGCGTCACCGGGAGCCGCCCCGGCCGGCTGCGTCCCCACCGGCTCCGAGTCGGACGCCGCCCGCTCGTCCCGCCGCCGCCCCCACGTGTCCCGGAGGGAGACGATCCGGTTGAAGACCGGCCGACCGCCCTCCAGGTCGCCGTGCGTCGAGGGGTCCCGCCAGAAGTAGCCGTTGCGCTCGAACTGGTAGCGGGTGTCGGGCGCGTCGCCGAGCACGGAGGGCTCGACGACGGCGTCCCGGAGCACCACGAGGGAGTCGGGGTTCAGGTTCCACGTGACGTCCTCGCCCTCCGGGACGTCCTCGGGGTCCGGCGCCCGGAAGAGCCGGTCGTAGAGCCGCACCGTGCACGGCACGCCCCGCTCGGCCGACACCCAGTGCACCACGCCCGCGACCTTCACCCCCTCGGGGTTCCTCCCGAGCGAATCGTGGTGGCAGGTGCAGCGGAGCTTCACGGGCTGGCCGGCGTCGTCGGTCACCACCTCGTCCACCGTCACCACGTACGCGTGACGGAGGCGCACCGACGCTCCCGGGGACAGCCGTTTCCACCCCTTGGGCGGGTCGGCGGCGAAGTCCGTCCGCTCGACGTACAGCCGACGACCGAAGGGCACGGGACGCGTGCCGTCGCGGTCGACGTCCCGGGGCCAGTACGGGCCGTCGAGGGTCACGATCCTGTCGGACCCGGCGGCTCCGGCGTCGTCCCCCGCGGGCCAGTTCGTCAGCTCGACCTCCAGCGGGCGCAGGACGCACATGACCCGCGGTGCCGTCGTGTTCAACGTATCTCGCACGACGTACTCGAACTTCCCGATGTCGATGCGCGTGTTCGCCTTCGTCACGCCGATCATGTCGCAGAACCGCCGCACCGCCTCGGGAGGCACCCCCCGACGCCGGAGGCCCGCCACCGTGAACATGCGCGGGTCGTCCCACCCGTCCACCACGCCGTCCCGGACCAGCGGTAGCAGCTTCCGCTTGCTGAGCACGGTGTACTCGAGCTCGAGGCGCGCGAACTCGTACTGGTGGGGCCGCGGCTCCTCGAACCCCACCTCGTCGAGGAGCCAGTCGTAGATCTCCCGGTTGTTCTCGAACTCGAGCGTGCAGAGCGAGTGCGTGACGTCCTCGATGGCGTCCTCGAGACAGTGGGCGAAGTCGTAGAGCGGATAGACGCACCACGCGTCGCCGGTCCGGTAGTGGGAGGCGTGGAGGACCCGGTACAGGATCGGATCCCGCATGATCATGTTCGGGTGCGCCATGTCGATCCTGGCCCGGAGCACCTGCTGGCCATCGGCGAACTCGCCCTCCCGCATCCGCCGGAAGAGGTCCAGGTTCTCCTCCACCGAGCGATCCCGATACGGGCTCGGCGTCCCCGGCTCGGTGAGGGAGCCCCGGTTGCGGCGGATCGCCTCCTCGGACTGGGAGTCCACGTAGGCCTTCCCCCCCTCGATGAGCGTCACCGCGAAGCCGTAGAGCCGCTCGAAGTAGTCGGAGGCGTAGTAGAGGTGCTCCCCCCAGTCGTAGCCCAGCCAGCGCACGTCCTCCCGCATGGAGGCCGCGTACGCCTCCTCCTCCTTGAGCGGGTTGGTGTCGTCGTAGCGCAGGTGACAGCGACCGCCGTATTCCTCGGCGATGCCGAAGTTGAGGCAGATGGCCTTGGTGTGGCCGATGTGCAGGTACCCGTTGGGCTCGGGGGGGAAGCGGGTGACCACACCGGCGTAACGGCCCGCGGCGAGGTCCTCCTCGACGATGGTCCGGATGAAGTCCAGGCCGGAGGTGTCGGCGGCGTCGGCCATGTCGGGTCGGGTGGCTCGGCGCTCGTGGCGCGGGTTCAGGGCGATGGGGCCGCGCCCGCGGGTCGACGCTGCGGCGCGGGGCCCGCGAGATCAGCGACTCCCTACCCGGCCCGCTCGGATGTGGTCCCGCGGGACCGGCGCCTCCGCTTCAGCTTCCGGGCTTCACCAACGCGTGGAGCTGCACGTACTCGACGTCGAGCTCGTCCCGGGCCAGGCCGAGGAAGGACGATCGGCCGATGTGGAGGGGCCGGACCCCGGCGGGTGTCTCGGCGGTGGCCACGGGGACGCCGTCCCGCTCGTACACCGTCCACCTCCACGGCCCGGGAGCCTCGTCCCCCTCCGGCTGGAACGCCCGGAGCCAGGCGCGCCCCGCGTCGTCCACCGCGAGGGCCGCGAAGGCGGGCATCGAATCGGGCACGGGCATCTCGTCCAGGGCGTTCCGGACGCGGATCCGCTCCTCTTCGTCCTCCACGGCGGCGAGGAGCGCCTCGCGCTGACGGGCCGTGCGCTCGGGGGTGACCTCGAGGTCGAGGCCCCTCGTGCGCACCCGCGTCCGCAGCTCGCCTCCGGGTGCGCGGATCTCGAGGCTCGGCCCCCGGGTCCGGGCGACGTACAGGACCGGGCCCGCGTCGACGTGCGTTCCGTGCGCGAAGAGGGGCGTGGTGAACCAGATGCCCATGCCGCCCGGGAACTCCACCGGCTCGATGTACGAGTCGCCCTCCCGGACGACGGGCACCGAGTCGAGGAGCTCGCCCGTGGATCCGTAGTGGTAGAGCGCCGATCGGGGCACGTACCGACCCTCGGGCATCTCCCCCCCGCCCGCGTTGGCGAAGCCCTGCACCAGAATCGTGCCGTCGTCGAAGGCCGCAGCGAACACCCCCTGCCCCCGCTCGCCGTCCACCGCGAGGCGGAAGCTCCGGACGTACGTCCCGTCCGGCCCGAACACCGAGAGGCGTCGGAGGCGACTGTCGTACGCGTAGAGGCTGTCCCCCGGCGCTGCGGCCAGCGCCCTGAGGCCCGCGAACTCCCCCGGCCCTTCCCCCGGGGCACCGACCGACCCCTCGAAGCGTCCGTCGGGGCCGAAGAAGCGGAGGCTGGCCGAGCCGCCGTCCGCCACCACGATGCGCCCGTCGCCCAGCACCCTGCCCCCCCGGACGTTCGAGAGCTGCTGGTCGGGGTCGTCCACCGCCCCGATCCGGATCGTGGGCTCGGCCGCCACCGTCCACTGCGCGGGAACGGGCGCGGACGCGTCGTGGACCACGATCCGTACGCCCGCGCTGTCGCGCACGCTGACGGGGTCGACCGGGGGACCCCCGCCCTCCCCGCACGCCGCGAGCGCCACCACCAGGGTCGCCGCCACCCCCCGAGCCCCCGGTCCGACGGCCCTCACGATCGGCGGCCCCGGTGTTTCGACCTCCATGACGGACGGTGGGAGGAGGAGGGCCGCGACGGTGGACGGCGGGGGAAGGAGCCCCCGCACCGCGGACGGCGCGATCCGCACCCCGCTCACGCCGGGTGTGGCTCGGGACCCGGCCCGAGGGGGCCGCTTCCTCCCCTGGAGTCCCCCGTGGCGTCCCGACCGTCGACCGCCGCGGCCGTCGACCGCCCGGACATGACCTCGGCCTCCCACGCCTCCCTGCGCGCTTTCGGACCCACGAAAATCGCGTACAGGGCGGGGGTCGTGGTCAGCGTGAAGAGGGTGCTGGCGATCAGCCCCCCGATGAGCGCGAAGCCCAGGGCGTTCCAGATGTTGGCGTTGGCGCTCTCGCTGAAGAGGACCAGGGGAAGCAGGCCCAAAACGGTGGTGGCCGCCGTCATCAGGATCGGACGCACGCGCTCCAGCGTCCCACGGAGGATGGCGTCCTCGAAGGATAGGCCGGGGCGCGTGGACCTCACGCGGTTGACGTGGTCCACCAGCAGGATGGCGCCGTTCACGACGATGCCGCCCATCATGATGACCCCGATCCAGGCCTCCCGGGTGAAGCTCGCCTCCGTGAAGAAGAACATCATGAAGACGCCGACCAGGGCCATGGGCACGGTGAGGAGCACGCACAGGGGCTGGAGCACCGATTCGAAGAGCGCCGCCGTGACCATGTACACCAGCACGATGGAGACCAGCAGCACCATCCACATCTGCGCCTGCTCCTCGGTGCTCCACCGCCACCGGTCCTCCGTCTCGATGGTGTATCCGGGGGGGAGCTGGGTGCTCTCGATGACCGCGTCCCTGAACACGTCTCCCAGCTTGCGGGGCCCCCGGAACTCGTACGCCACCGTCCGGTGGTACTGCTGGTCCTCCCGGTGGATGCTGCTCAGCACCTCCCGGGGCTCGATGCTCACCACGTCGCCCAGTCGGATCCCCCCGCGGCCGAGGGGTCCCGGCAGGATCGCCTCGCGGAGCGCGAGGACATCGAGATCCTCGGCGTCGCGCACCTTGACCTCCAGGAGCACCTCGTCCTCGGCGAGCTTCACGGGCGTCCGGCCGGTCGAGCTCGCCACGAAGGCCTGGATTCGCTGGGTGAGGTCCTGGACCGAAAGGTCGTGGCGGGCCAGCGCCGTCCGGTCGACGCGGATCGTGTACTCGATGGCCCGGTCCCGGTTGTACCACTGGCTCGAGGAGTTCGTGTCCACCTCGTGGATCCGGCTCTGACGCTCGAGCCGCCGGCCGAGGTCTTCGGCGATCTCCCGCACCTTTCCGTAGTTGTAGCCCATCACCTGGATGTGGTACATGGGCGGGCTTCCGCCGCCCCCGTAGAACGAGGGCCCGAACCCGCGCACGTAGACGTCCGCTCCGGTGAAGGTGAGCGAGTAGGAGAACATGAGCTCCTTGATCGCCACGGGGACGGGGGTGAGCTCGAGCGAGTCGGGGAACGTCACCTCGATGAACGAGGACGTCTCGCGCACCTGGGTCGTGTACTGCTCCACCTCCGGCAGCGCCGCCAGCTTCTCCTCGAAGAACCGCGCGAGCTGGTCCGAGCGGTCCAGGTTGGAGCCCCGGGGCAGGCGTGTGGTGATGGTGATGCGCGTGTCCTCGCGGCCGCCCCATCCACCCCACACCACCCCCTTCGACACGTACTCGTCGAAGAGGTAGTACGAGCCGCCGAGGCAGGCCGCGGTCACCGTGACGGTGAACCAGGGATGCCGGAGCGTGAAGGCCACCAGGGCCTCGTAGAAGCGGACGTACAGAGGGGGACGGACCGCGTCCTCCGTCGGCCGCCGTCCGGAGGCGCTTCCCGCCCCCGCGTCTCCCGCGCCACCCGCGGCCGCCACGGTCGAGCCCGCGGGCATCACGAACGCCCCGCGAGCCCGGCCCGCGACCGACAGGATGCGGCTGGAGAGGGCGGGAATGAACGTGAAGGCGACGAAGAGCGATGCCAGCAGCGTAAGCACCACGACGATCGCCAGGGGGACGTAGTAGAGCCTGAGCTCTCCCTGGAGATACACGAAGGGCACGAAGACGATGAGGGTGGTGGCCGTCGACGCCAGGATCGGCAGGACGACCTCGCGCGCACCCTCCTCGGCGGCCTCCCGCGCGGGCTGCCCACCCTGCCACCGCCGGAAGACGTTCTCGAGCACGACGATCGAGTTGTCGACGATGAGGCCGAAGCCCATGGCGAGACCCATGAGCGTCAGCAGGTTGAGCGAGAGCCCCCCGAAGTAGATCAGGTTCAGCGCGATCAGGACGCTGAAGGCGATGGTGGCGAAGATCATCCCCGCCGACCGGAACGAGCGCAGGAAGAGGAGGAGGACCACGAAGATGACCACGGCCGCCACGATGGCGCGGACGCGGAGGTCCGAGAGCTGGGCCCGGATCTCACGACTCTGGTCGGACTGCTCGTTCAGGATGAAGCGCGAGCCGAAGGGGCTGAGGCGTTGGAGCCGTTCCACGCGCGCCTTCACCGCGTCCGCCACCTGGACGGCGTTGGCCCCCGTCTCCTTCAGGACCACGAAGTTGAGCGACGGGCTCCCGTTGATGCGCGAGTACAAGCGCGCCTCTTCGTACGCGTCGTGGACGGTGGCCACGTCGGACAGCCGCACCGGGTCGCCGTTGCGGTGGGCGACGATCGCGTTGCGCACGTCCTCGAGGTCCTCGGGCCGGTTGACGATGGTGATCGTCCACTGCTGCTCGCCTTCCCGGACCGCCCCGGCTTCCCGCACCAGGTCGAGGTTGCGGACCGCGTTCCCGATCTGCCACGGGCTCAGTCCCAGGGCCGTGGCCTTCACCTCGTCCACGCGGATCTCGAGGAGCCGTTTCCGCCCGCCGTAGGCGACCGCCTGGGCCACGCCGGGCACCTGGCCCAGCTCGGGCACCACCACCTCCTCCAGGTGCTGGTAGAGCGCCTCCATGGTGTAGGGGCCGGTGAACTCGTAGCGGAGCAGCGCCTGGTTCTGACCCTCGAACTCCCGGGGCACGTACTGCTCCACGACCACGTCGTCCACGGTCGGGGGCAGGTCCTCCTCGACCCCGGCGATCCGCTCCGACAGCTCCAGCCGAGCGAAGTCCATGTCGGTGTCGCGGTCGAATTCCAGCTGGATCTGCGCCTCGCCCTCCTCCGAGTCCGAGATGATCTTCTCGACGCCCCGGACCTGCTGGATGGCCGATTCCAGCGGCGAGGTGAGGAACGCCTCGACGGTCTCGGGCGAGGCGCCGCTCCAGCGCGCGTTCACGCTGAGGCGCGGAAGCTGGGTGTCCGGGTAGAGCTCGATGGGGATGTTGCGCCAGGCGAACGCGCCGAGGGCGGCCACCGAGGCGTACGCCATGGCCACGGCCACCGGCCGCCGGATGCTCTGCCGGATCATCGCCCCTCCCCCCCGCCCATCAGTCTCCTCCCGCCGGCGTGGGGGACAGGCCTTCGGTGCCCCCCGGCCGGGCCCCCGCCGCGCGCTCCCCCGTCAGGGCGAGTCGCGCGCTCTCGACGGAGGCGTAGACCACCGGGACGACGATCAGGGTGAGCAGCGTCGCCACCAGCAGTCCTCCGATGACGGCCACCGCGAGAGGCGCCCGCAGGTCCGCCCCCCGCCCGATTCCCATGGCCATGGGAAGGAGCCCCAGGACCGTGGTGACCGTGGTCATCACGATCGGACGCAGCCGGACGCGCCCCGCTTCGAGGATCGCCTCCCTCAGCGCCATCCCCCCCCGACGCGCCTGGTTGATGAAGTCCACCTTCACGATGGCGTCGTTCACCACGATCCCGACGAGGATCACCACCCCGATGAGGCTCATCGTGTTGATCCCGCCGCCCGTGACGACCAGGGCCGCCACCGCGCCCACGAGGGCCAGCGGCACGGCCATGAGGATGGTGAAGGGGTGGACGAACGACTCGAACTGGGCCGCGAGGATCATGTACACGAGCACCAGGGCCAGGGCGAACGCCAGGGCGAGGTCCCGGAACGAGCGCCGCATCTCCTCGTTCTCCCCGCCCACCTCCATCCTGAGCTCGGCCGTGGGGGGAAAGTCGGAGAGGGCGGCGCGGGTCTCCTCGATGGCCTGGTCCAGCCCGCCGTCCACGACGTCGGCGTAGACCGGGATCACGCGACCCTGCTCCTCGCGGTGCACCTCGGCGGGCCCGAGGGCCTCGCGGATGTCGACCAGCTCGCGCAGCGGCACCCCCTGGACCCGGATGTCCTCCAGCGCCGCCATGGAGAATCGGAGGTCGCGCGGGTAGCGGACCATGACCGGCACCTTGCGGTCGAAGTCCACGAACTCGGTGGCCAGGTCGCCGCGCATGGCCCGGTCCACCGTCTCGGCCACCTGCCCCGGCTCGATCCCGTACGCGGCCACCCGGTCCCGGAGGATCTCGACCTGCACCTCGGGCGTCCCCGCTTCGGTCCCGATGCGGACGTTCCCGAGGGACCCCAGCCCGTCGAGGCGCTCCCGGACCACCCGAGCCCGGGCATACATGGCCTCGAGGTCCTCCCCCCGGATCCGGACGGCCACGTCGGCCTCGGCCCCGCCCAGCAGCGATCCCAGGGCGGTGGCGCCGCCGGTCTCGAAGGCGAGCGCACCGGCGGGGAACGCCTCCTCGATGGTCCGCACGCGCTCGACGACGTCCGTCACGGCCCTGCCCCCGGCGACCTGGACCTGGAAGACGGCCGTGTTCAGCCCCGTCTCCTCCTCGCTCCCTTCCGCGTAGGCCCGGACGTCCCGCCCGACCCGGCTGAAGACGGCGGCCACGCCCGGGTCGGCCAGCAGCGCCCGCTCGATCCGTGTCGCGGCCTCGGTCGTGGCGTCCAGACCCGTGCCCTCGGGCAACGTGAGGCGGACGTCGAAGGCGCCCTGGTCGACGTCCGGGAGGAGGTCGCGGGGCAGCAGCGCGGCCAGCGCCAGGGACCCGGCCAGCGCCAGGCCCGCCATCGCCAGGACGGCCCCCCGGTGCTCGAGGGACCACTCGAGCGCGACGTGATAGCGGCGGGCGAACGCCTGGAAGCCCCGGTCGAAGCCCCGGAGGAACGGTCCGCTCAGGCGCGCCAGCACCCGGGACAGCTCGCGCCACCAGAACACGACGAGCTGCTTCGCCGTGTCCACGACGAGGCGGACCAGGGCGACCGGCGCCCTCGCGACGGCCCCGGCGATCCGCTTCGCACGGCCGAACCATCCCTTCGGTCGCTCCACCTCGGGCTTCGCCGGCGGCGGGATCTCCTCGTGGCCGGACGCGAAGCGGGCGGCCAGCGAGGGCAGCAGCGTGAGCGCCACCACGAGCGAGGCGATCAGGGAGAACGCCACGGCCAGGGAGAGGTCGCCGAACAGCTCCCCGGCCACGCCCTCCACGTAGACGATGGGTCCGAACACCGAGATGGTCGTGAGCGTCGACGCGGTGATGGCCCCCTGGACCTCCTCGGCGCCGAGGGACGCCGCCTCCAGGGCCGGCACGCCGGCCTCCCGGTGCCGGAAGATGTTCTCCAGCACCACGATCGAGTTGTCCACCAGCATCCCGACGCCCAGCGCGAGCCCCCCCAGGCTCATGATGTTGAGGCTGACCCCCGCGGCCTCCATGAGCGCGAAGGTGCCCACCACGCTGATGGGGATGGCGGCGGCGATGGCGAAGGGGTAGCGCGGGTCGCGGAGGAAGAGGAACAGCACGAGGAAGGCGAGCAGCCCTCCAAAGACCAGCGCCTGGACGACGTTGCTGATGGAGTCGCTGATGAAGCCCGCCTGGCTCTGGGCCACATCCACCGACACGGCCGGATACTCCAGGGCCAGCTGGTCCAGGACTCCCCGGACGTCCTCGGCCACCGACACCGTGTTGGCCCCGGACTCCTTGAACACCAGGATACCGACCGCCTCGCGCCCGTTGTACCTGGCCAGCGTCTCGCGCTCCTCGAAGCCGTCCACGACGGACGCGACGTCGCGGAGCCGGATCAGCCGGAAGGTGGACTCGTCGCCGGCGCCGCCGCCCTCGTTCCCCGCGCTTCCCGACGCCCCCCCGGCTCCCCCTCCGCCGCTCCCCGTGGCCTGCTGGGCCACGACCACGTCGCCGATCTCCTCCACGGTCTGGAACTCGCCCAGCGTTCGGAGCGGATACTGGTAGCGCCCCTGCATGATCCTACCGCCGGGGGCGCTCACGTTCGCCCGGTCCAGCGCCTGGGCCACCTGCTCGAGGGTGAGCCCGTACGCCTCCAGCAACCGGGGGGCCACGTCCACCTGGATCTCCCGGTCCAGGCCTCCCGTCACCGAGGCCTGGGCCACGCCGTCCAGCTGCTCCATGCGCCGGCGGAAGACCGTCTCGGCCAGCTCCTTGGTGGCCCACAGGTCGCCGCCGCCGGCCACGCTCAGCACCATGATCGGCTCGGCCTCGGGGTCGACGCGGAGGATCTGGGGCCGCGACGCGGTCTCGGGCAGGTCCCCCCGTACGTTGTCGAGCTTCTCCCGGAGGTTGAGCATGGCGAAGTCCATGTCCGTGCCCCACGAGAACCGGAGGGTGATCAGGCTCACCCCTTCCCTGGACACGGACGTGATCTTCTCCACCCCCGGCACCGCCGCCCCCTGGGCCTCGACCATCCGCGTGATCCGGTCCTCGACCTCGGACGGCGCGACGTCGGGGTAGGACGTGTAGATCACGAGCCGGGGGTAGCTCACGTCCGGGAGCAGGTCGATGGGCAGGCGGACGTAGCTGATCAGCCCCAGGAGGATGACCGCCAGGAAGAGCATGGCCACCGCCACGGGGCGGCGCGTGGACGTGCGGGGGATGCTCATCGCTTCAGGCCCCGGGGCCCCGACCGGGGTCGTTCGACCCGTCGGTGACGGGAGGCTCGCCCCGGACCGTCACGCCCACCGCGTCCTCGAGGTTGAGCAGGGCGCCGACGAAGCCGAAGCGGGCCGTCGTGACCTGCCGGCGCGCATCGGCCTCGTCCTGCACCGACTGCTGGAGCTCCTGGAAGGTGAGGGTGCCGAGCCGGTATTCCTCCCGCGCCAGCTCCAGCGCCTCCTCCGCGATCTCCAGGGAGCGACGGTTCAGCAGCAGCGTCTCGTACTGGTTCTGCAGGTTCAGCAGCTCGGTGCGCACGCGCTCCTCGGTCTGGAGCCGCGTCTCGCGGAGCTGCTCCCGGGAGTTGTCCAGGTCCACCTCGGCCTGCTCGATCTGCCGTCGGTTGCCGAAGTAGTCGTTGAAGAACGGGACGGTGAGCTGGGCGTAGAAGCGCTGGTCGAGGTCCTCGTCCCACGAGACGTCGAACAGGGCGTCGCTCTCCTGGGTCTGGGCCTGGCGGTAGATGTTGTAGCCGAAGCTGAGGGTGGGCCACCAGGCGTTGTGCGCCTGGCTCACGCCGATCCGCCGCGCCTCGACGCCCGACTCCGCCTGCAGGACGTCGGGGTTCGCGCCCAGCGCGCGCTGGACCAGGCGTCCGGCGTCCAGGGAGGAGGGGTCGAAGACGGGCAGCGGCTCGTCCGCCAGCTGGAAGGGCCCCAGGTCGGCGT
>JASFUL010000038.1:0-19425 GCA_050050315.1 Gemmatimonadota bacterium | reverse complement strand
AACGCCCAGCCGTACGAGAAACCCTCGGGCATGACGCCGACGATCTCGTACGGCTGGGCGTTGAGGCGGAGCGAGGAGCCCAGGAGGGCCGGATCGGCGCCCAGCTCCCGCCACAGGCGCCAGGAGAGCACGACCACTCGCTCCTCGCCGGTCGTCACGTCCGCGAATCCGGGGCCGAGAAGGGGCCGGACACCCGCCACCTCGAACAGCTCCGACGTGGCGCGCAGGCCGTTCAGCCGGCGCGGCCGCCCGCGTCCGGTGAGGTTGAAGTAGTCTGCCGTGAAGCCGGCCACGGCCTCGGCCGACCCGGCGTCGAGGATCAGCTCGACCTGCCCGCCGTTCAGCGGCTGCTCCTTCTGGCCCTCCGCGAGGGACGCGAAGTAGCCGTGGATCGCCAGGATCCGCGACGGATCCGCCGCGCCGCCGTCGCCCAGGAAGACCGCGTCGGCCACCGCCAGCGTGAGGGTGTGCACCGCGACCGCCAGCGCCAGGGTGGTGGCGACGAGGGCCGTGGCCCCCGGCGTGGCCCGCAAGGATCGCAGGGCGTGGCGGACGTGGAGGCTCACGGTCTCCAGCACCGTGCGCCGCCGGGGTGGGGCGGCTCCACCCGCCGCGATCCGCAGCATCTCCGCGCGGATGTCGTCGCGGTTCCCGAAACGCTCCCGTGCCCGTCGCAGCGCCTCGTCGGCCGGCACGCCCTCCCTGCGCAGCCGCTCGGCGTCCAGCTCGATGTGGGTGCGGATGTCCTCCTCCACCTCCCGCGCGATCCGCTCCCGACCCAGGTGCCTCTTCAGCCACCAGCGGATCCGGGGCAGCAGGCTCACGACGCGTGTCCGCGCACGATCCGCCCCACGGCCCTCGAGAAGCGCTCCCATCCCTCGACCTCGTCGGCCAGGCGGCTTCGTCCCGCACCGGTCAGCGAGTAGATCTTCACTCGCCGGCCCGTCTCCGACTTGCCGCGGCGTGGTCGGATCAGGCCGGCGCGCTCCAGCCGGTAGAGGGCCGGGTAGAGCGACCCCTGCTCCACGTGGAGCTCGTCGCCCGAGAGGCTCTCGATGCGGCGGGCGATGGCGTAGCCGTGGAGGGGCTCGTCGTCGAGGATGCGCAGGACCAGGAGGTCCAGGGTGCCGGGGAGGAGGTCCATGGGTCGCACCGACTGATAGTTAGATAGACTACATGTAGACTATCTTACTATTGCCGGGCGCGCAAGAAGACCCGGCCGCCACCCCCTTCCGGCCCGCCCCGATCCCGCAGCGCGACTCCTATCCGGGAAGCGCCTCGTAGCGGGAGAGGATCCGGAACCAGTTCCACTGGAAGAACGACCGGACCTCGTCCCACGCCTCCCCCGTGCCGAACCCGGAGTGGCGCAGGTGCAGGATGGTCCGCCCGCCCGCGGCCGGGTGGGAGTCGCCCGGGACCGCCCACAGGTCGACCCGGGTCGCCGGGGCCGAGCGGGCCGGCTCCCGGGCCCACGGCGGAACCCGCCACTCGAAGGCGAGGTGGCGGCCCCTCTCGAGGGCCAGGATACGGGCGCCGGCGGTGGAGTTCGCGCGGGCGTCCGCGTCGTCACCACGCATGAACCGGATCTCGTACCGCCCCCCCCTGCGCGCTTCGATGGAGGACGAGACCCCGAGGAACCGGTCGACCGTCGAGGGGTCGAGCCAGTCCTCGATGACCCGGGCCGGCGAGGTGGGTACGAGGATCCGAAACTCCAGGTCGCGACACTCCCGTGCGGGGTCCGTGGGCATCCCCCTCTGTCCCGCGAGCGGCGGGACCTCGACCACCGGGCACAGTGCCGCGGCCAGGGCGGCCGTGAGACCCCTTCCTCGGAGCGCTGCTCTCCACTCGCTCATGGATCCCTTCTCCTAGGCTTCCACGTGGATCGACAGGCGGTGCAGGACGTTCGGCCAGCCCCCCGCGTGGCCGTCCCGCGCGTCGGTGGTGGCGAAGCCGGTATGGGTCACCCGGACCCGCGTTCCTGCGGAGACCTCCTCCAGGTGGATCTCCACCTTCGAGTTCCGGGCGTCCTCGTCCCAGTCGGGTCGCCAGGTGAACACGAGGCGCGTCGGCGGATCGACCACGAGATAGGTGCCACCGACCTCGAAGGTCCCGAGACGCTCGCTGGTCCCCGAGAGCCGGTACCGCCCACCGGGACGCAGATCGATCTCTGCCGCCGTCGTCTCGTACTGCCCTTCGGCGCGCCACCACAGGGGGACCTCCCCCGGGCTGGACAGGGCGCGGAAGACGCGCTCGATGGGAGCCTCGACCACGACTTCCTCGACGACCCGGAGGACCTCCCGGACCTCACCCACGGTCGGTCCGTCCTTCGTCGGCGTCCCCCCACTCCCCTTCGACCAGGGCCTTCAACCGCGCGAGGTTTCCCTGCCAGTGACGGGCGTAGTCGGTCAGCCAATCGTGCGCGGCCACGAGGGGCTCCGGCGCCACCCGGTACAGCTGGCGTCGCCCCACCTTCCGCCTCACCACCAGGTCTGCGTCGCAGAGCACCCTGAGGTGGCGGGAGACCGCGGGGCGACTGACCGGGAACGCCCGTGCCAGGTCGCCCGTGTTGCGCTCACCCTCCCGGAGCATCTCCAGGATGTCCCGACGGGTCGGATCGGAGAGGGCCTGGAAGACGGTGTCGAGGTCCGGTCCTGCCTTCACGTGGGTCCTCCCGCGGCATAAACGTAACTAGTCGGTTACCGTAACGATTACATTACGGATCGATTCAGGGCGGCGCAAGGGTCACCCGTATCGGAGGTTCGGGCCCCCGGCTCGCGGGGCTCCTTGCCGCCCCTTCCCGCCCTCCCTACCGTCGGGGCATCGGGACCGGTGAATCCAGGCGCATCCTCGCAACGGAGGCCTCCCGTGACGCTCCGCATCTCGCTCCTCGCCCTCGCCTGCATGGCCATGACCGCGCTCCTCGGCGCGTCCCACTCCGGACTTCACGACAACGGGTTGGCCCGCACGCCCCCCATGGGCTGGAACTCGTGGAACCACTTCGCCTGCGACGTGAGCTCGGAGCTCGTGCGCGAGACCGCCGACGCCATGGTGGAAAGCGGCATGAGGGACGTTGGATACCGCTACGTGGTGATCGACGACTGCTGGCAGGTGAGCCGGGACGCCGACGGCCGCATCGTGCCCGACCCCGAGCGCTTCCCCGAGGGGATGAAGGCGCTGGCCGACTACGTCCACGATCGCGGGCTCCTCTTCGGCCTCTACACCGACGCCGGCAGGCGCACCTGCCAGGGTCGGCCGGGATCGTACGGGCACGAGGAGACGGACGCGCGGACGTACGCCGAGTGGGGCGTGGACTACGTGAAGGTCGACTGGTGCCACTCGGAGGGGCTCGACGCCCGCGAGCGCTACGCCGTCGTCCGGGACGCCCTGCTCGCGTCGGGACGGGACATCGTCTTCAGCATCTGCGAGTGGGGCACCAACGAGCCGTGGCGCTGGGGGCCGGAGACGGGCAACCTGTGGCGCACGACCGGCGACATCTTCGACCGCTGGGAGAGCGTGCTCTCGATCCTGGATCGCAACGCCCAGTACTGGGCCGCGGCGGGTCCCGGGCACTGGAACGACCCCGACATGCTCGAGGTCGGCAACGGCGGCATGACGGACGACGAGTACCGCGCCCACTTCAGCCTGTGGGCCGTCATGGCCGCTCCGCTGATGGCGGGCAACGACCTGAGGGAGCTCACCACCGACGCCCGGCGGGCCCGGGCCGCCCTCGAGATCCTGACCAACGCGGAGGTGATCGCCGTGGACCAGGACCCCCTCGGTGTCCAGGGGCGACTGGTGCAGAGCTATCCGCCCGAGCTGCAGGTCTGGTCGAAGCCCCTCGAGGACGGCTCCCGCGCGGCGGTCCTGCTCAACCGGGCGCCCGTGCCCACCACCGTCACGGTGCGCTTCGGCGCTCTCGGGATCCGCGCCGACTCGGCCTCGGTTCGCGACCTCTGGGCCCACCGGGACGAGGGGACCTTCGAGGGGCGGTACTCGGCGACCGTCCCTTCCCACGGAGTGGTGATGCTGAAGGTGACGCCGGCGGGCTGACGGGCGGGCGGCCCTCGGCGGTCCTCAGAACGCCTCGGACGCGTAGACCTCGCCGTCCAAGTCGTCCAGCTTGCGCAGCACGAAGCCACGGGCGTCCTGGACGGCCTGGTTGTAGACCTGAGGTCCCAGGGTTCCGAGGAAGAAGTCCAGGAGCTGCTCGGCCCGGAACGGGCTGATCTCCTCGTCGAACTCCTCCAGATAGAAGCCCTGCAGAGCCTGAACCAGCCGTCCTCTGCGTTCCTCCGCGAGCTCGATGGCCATCAGCGCGTCTCCGGGCGCGTGCGAGGGGCCTGCCTTCAGAACACCTCGCCGATGGTGAGGTGCACCGGCCACCGGCGCCAGGGGTTCTCCGGGATGTTCTGGATGCTGCCGTGGCGCGAAGCGCCCACTCTCGTCGACGGCCGGTGCGCCCCACGTCCGGGCATCAACCGACCTCCCGTGGCGAGAGCGTCGCGTCCGCGCGGGCGTTTGCCCTCGCGTCCCTCGCGGTCCATGGTGGTCCGTGGCCGCTCCACCCCCCCAACCCACGCCGTGCCATGAGCCGAAGCCCCCTCCGCAGGGTCGCTACCGTCGTTCTCGCCTCCGCCCTCGGCGCGTGCGCGCCCGACGCTCCCCCGCCGGACCTGGCCATCGAGAACGTGACGGTCATCGACGCGGCCCGGGGGGTGCGCGAAAACCGCACCGTGGTCGTGGACTCGGGCCGCATCGTGCGGGTGGTCGACGCGGGGGAGGACGTCGTCGCGGACGAGGTCGTCGACGGCGCCGGTCGATACCTGATCCCGGGCCTGTGGGACTTCCACGTCCACCTCACGTACGACGATCGGTTCACCGACGCGATGCCGGGGCTCTTCCTGAGTCACGGGATCACCAGCATCCGTGATACCGGCGGGCTTCTCGAGAAGGTGCTTCCCGTGGTCGAGAGGATGGAGGCCGAGGGCGCCACGGCCCCCCGGGTCTTCTTCGCCGGTCCCCTCCTGGACGGCGAGCACGTGGTCTACGACGGCGAGAACCGCCCGGGGCTCGGCATCGCCAACCCGGACGTCGAGACCGCGCGGAAGAACGTCGCCACGCTCGCCGAGGCCGGGGTCGACTTCATCAAGATCTACGAGATGGTGACCCCCGAGGTCTTCGACGCGCTGGTCGAGGAGGCGGTGGCCCGGGGCCTTCCCCGGGACGGTCACGTGCCCCTCTCGATGCTCGCGAGCGAGGTGGCACCCCGGATGAGCTCCCTCGAGCACCTCCGCAACATCGAGATGGACTGCGCCTCCGACGCGGACGAGCTCCTCGAGGCCCGGCGGCGGATCCTGGCGGCCCACCAGGAAGGCCCGGGCGCCGACCTCCGGGCCCGTCTGCACGCGGCCCAGCGGCTGCCGGCGGTGGCGGCCTACGATCCCGATCGCTGCGGTGAGGTCCTGGCGTCCATGGACTCGACGATCCAGGTGCCCACCCTCCGCCTCAACGCCCTCGGCCTCCGGGCCCCCTGGGACCGCGAGGACTGGGACGCCGCGCTCGAGCGGGTGCCGGCCGACGTGCGCGGGGAGTGGAGCGCCGTCGCCGAGCAGG
The DNA here is from genome assembly GCA_050050315.1 of Gemmatimonadota bacterium. Classification (GTDB taxonomy): domain Bacteria; phylum Gemmatimonadota; class Gemmatimonadetes; order Longimicrobiales; family Gaopeijiaceae; genus JASFUL01. The sequence goes on along the minus strand of JASFUL010000038.1, from coordinate 13,812 downwards.
CGAGAGAGGGCCCGCCCGCCCGCGACACCACGTTCGGCTCGTGGAGCCTCTTCCTGGTGGGCGAGATGTACGACCGGGGCGTTCCGATCGGGGCCGGCACCGACACGCCCATCGGGTTCTCCATCCCCGGCTACAGCCTCCACAGCGAGCTGGAGATGCTGGTCCGGGCCGGTCTGCCGCCGCTGGAGGCGCTCCGGGCCGCCACGCTGCGGCCGGCCGAGTTCTTCGGGCTGGACGGGGAGATGGGCACGATCCAGGAGGGTCGCATGGCCGACCTGGTCCTCCTCTCGGGAAACCCCCTGGACGACATCGCCAACACCCGTGGCGTGGAGGCGGTGGTGCTGAAGGGCGAGCTGCTCACGCGGGACGAGCTGGACGCGCTGACCCCGTAGGGGGAGTTGGCAGCTCCTCCCTCAGTCCTCCCCCGGCAGGGCCACGGCGCCCAGCTGCTGCCACATTCCGAGCAGGTCGAGCTCCTCCCAGGCCTCCACGATCCGCCCGTCGGCGAAGCGATAGATCGTGATCCCGCTGAGCGAGATCGCCTGGCCGGTGGGCTCCATGCCGGGGAGGTGCCCGGTGTGGGTCCCGGTGGCGCGCCACCTGCCGATCACCGTGTGTTCGGCGTCGATCAACTCCTCGAACGTGACGTGCGAGTCCGGGAAGGCCGCCCGGTACGTGGCGATGGCGTGTCGCCAGCTCTCCCGGTCGCCGGCGCCGTCGGGCATGTGGGGGCCGTGATACGGAGCCCCGGGCGCCATCACCTCGTCCACGACCGAGAGGTCGCCGGCGTTCCATATCTCGTCGGCGATGCGGTACACCAGCGCCTGCCTTTCTGCCGTTCCCATCTCTCCTCCTCGGGTCTCGAAGACCGACCGACGACGAGCCGGGAGGGTGATGACGGCCCGCTTCGCAGCCTGGAGGCGTCGGTCGCGGGGTGGAAGGCCTCCGTGCAAGGTCGGGCGGAGATCGGGGTGGGGAAATCCCAGGGGAATGGGAGATCCGAAGGTCCGGGATGCCAGGAAGCTGGGATGCCGCCGGTCGATCAGGACCGCCTGTCGAGGCCCCGGAGGAGGTCGACATCGCCGGCTGCCCCGGGCCCCTACCGCCTGTCCCGCTCCTCCCCCTCGCCGGGCCGGTACCTCCGCTCGGCGTGGGCCTCGATGTCGCCCCGGTAGAAGTGCACCTCCCGCAGGTCGCCGGTGGCGTAGCGCTCTGCCTGGTCGTTGAAGTGGGGCGAGGAGGGGTCGTTGTTCAGCCCGCCGGCGGTCACCGCGCGGGCGCGGAGGCTGTCGCCGAACTCCACGACGGCCACGAAGGAGTTGCCGCTCGTGCCGTACCAGCGCTTGGTGCCCGGGTACGGCCGCGCCCCGAAGGACGCCAGCGAGCCCCACCGCGACGAGACGAAGCCCACGGGGGTGCTCGGCAGCGCGTCGTCGAACGGCTGCACGATGTCGCCGTTCACGCGCTGGAAGCGGTTGATCTCGCCCCACGGCACGTCCCAGTGTCCGAAGTCCTCCGTGAGGCGGTCCACCGCGGATCGCAGGGCGGCCAGCCGGTCGCCGTCGTCCGAGCGGCGGAGCGCCGTCCCGTAGAAGACGGCGACGGAGGTCGGGACGGACTCGACTCCCCAACGGACGTCCCATTCCCGCAGAGCCTCGACGGCCGGTGCCAGCCGGTCCTTGTCCTCACCGGCGGGCATCGCGTCGTAGTCCGCGATCAGGAGGGGGATCTCCTCGTCGAACCAGGGCATGCGTGGATCGAACGCCGCGTCCACCAGCCCGTCGAGGGTGAAGTCGGTCCGGCCCTCCAGGAGCATCAGCGCGTGGACCCCCCGAGGGTTCTCGCCGCCGGCGTCCATGTAGGCGGGGAAGTCGGACGGATCGGGGCTCGCCTCGCCCGACGCCGAGTAGGGCCAGTTGTTGGTGCCGAAGGCGAAGCCGGTCGGGGGGTTGATCGAGTTGGGCGACCCCTCGATCGAGTGCACGCCGTTCCAGTCGGTGGCGGGATCGCTGCCGTCCACCGGTCGCAGGTAGTCGAAGCGCGTATCCCGGACCGGCACGAAGTTGGAGTGCAGGTACGCGATGTCACCCTCGGCGTCGGCGAAGATGGTGTTGTTCGACGAGTTCGTGTGCGCGCCCATGATCTCGAGGTACTCGTCCAGGTTCGCCGCCCTGGTGCGGGAATAGGACTGGATGAGCGCCCGCATGGGCTCCTCCATGAGGGCCACGGCGATCCAGCGGCCGTCCTCGGCTGCCCGTACGATCGGGCCGTGATGCGTGCGGTACGTCGTGAACGTGCGCTCGGCCGACGAGCCGTCGGGCCTCCGGACGCGGACGGTGACGGTGTCCACCTCGACGGGCCGCTCCTCGTCTCCGTACTCGTAGAAGAGGCCCCCGTCGCGCTCGACGATCGTCTCGGCGAATTCGTCGATGTTGTCGACCGAGCTGGACGTGTGCATCCAGCCCGCGGTCTCGTTGAAGCCCTGGTAGACGAAGAACTGCCCCCAGGTGAGCGCCCCGTAGGCGTTGAGGCCCTCGTCGCTCACCACGTGCGCCTCGTGTCGGAAGAAGAACGAGGTGTGCGGGTTGATCAGCAGGAGCGCGTTTCCGTCCCGTGTATTGGACGGCGCCAGGGCAATCCCGTTGGAGCCGCGGGGCTCGGCGTCGGGGTCGGGTGTCTCCAGCCCGCTGGCGAGGCGCACGGCCCGCGCATGGGGCCCCGGGTCCCGGTCGGGCCCCGGTGCGCGGAGCGCCCGCGGCTGCCCTTCCGGATCCCCGTAGAACGCCTCCAGCGTGGTCAGCCTCACCCGCTCGATGTCGCCGCCGATGCTGCCCTCGCTGAAGGAGAGAGCCATCCAGGGCTCGAAGCGTTCGAGGACCCGTGGCTCGGTCCCGGGATGCGTGTGCAGGTAGTAGTTCAGGCCGTCGGCCCAGCCGTCCATCAGCTCCCGCAGCCACTCGGGGCTCTCGTCGTACATCGCCTGCAGCTCGACGGGGTCGATGAAGAGCCGCTGGCGGAGATCCTGCCAGAGCCGCTCCTCGCCCTCGGCTTCCGCCATCCGCCCGAGGGAGGTCAGGAAGTTGACCTCGATCCGGTTGAAGTCGTCCTCGGCCTGGGCGTACATGAGCCCGAACACCGCGTCGGCGTCGGTCGGCGCATAGATGTGGGGGACCCCCCACTCGTCCCGGAGAATCTCGACGCGCGCGGCCCGGGCCTCCCACGCGGCGACCTCCTCCGCCGTCGCGTCGCTCCGGACGGCGGCCTCGTCCGGGGTGCCGCTCTCGACGCAGGCGGGGAGCACCGCCAGGGCCAGGAGGAAGGGGAGGAGAGCCAGGCGGGGGATCGGCGCGGTGCGGTCCATGATCGGGTGGGGCGGCGAGGTGATCGACGCGGCGACCGGCGTCGTGCCCTTCCGGACGCCGGAGCCGGCCCCCGGGGGATCGAGGGTGCGGGACGGATGCTAAGAGCAGGCCCCGGGGGGCACAAGAACGGGCCCGTGGGCGGAAGGGAAGGGCTACTCGGCCGCGAGCGAGGTGGTCAGGTCCACGCGGGTCGCCTTGAGCGCGGGTGGGAGCACGGCCAGGAGCGTCGCGAGGGAGAGCCCGAGCAACCCCGCCGCGAAGGCCAGGGGATCGAGCGTGGGGACCTGGAAGAGAAAGCGCTCGAGCACTCCGCCCAGGGCGGCCGCGCCCGCCAGCCCCAGGAGGGCTCCCGACCCGGAGACCGTCACGCCGTGTCGGAGGACGAGGGCGAAGACGGTCGCGGGCCTCGCCCCGAGAGCGAGGCGGATCCCGATTTCGCGCCGCCGGCGCCCCACCGCGTAGGCGAGGGTGCCGTAGAGGCCCACTGCGGCCAGGAGGAGCGCCGCGAGGGCGAAGGTCGCGATGAGGAAGGCCTGGAAGCGCGGCTCGCGCTCCACGGAGTCGATGCGATTCCGCACGCGCTCCAGCGACTGGACCGGGACGATGGGGGAGACCGCCGCGGCGGCCCGCCGGAGGTCCGACGCCAGCGCCCCGAAGACCCGGTCGCTCCGGACGACCACCTCGATCCACGGCCACTCGACCTGCGTGTACGGGACGTAGATGGCCGGCAGGGGACCCTCCTCCGCCCGGCGGATGACGGCGTCCTCCACCACCCCGACCACGCGCACCGCGGGCGCGTCCGCCGCGCCGGCCAGGTGGATGGTCGCGCCGACCACGTCCCGCCCCCGGAAGTCGCGCTCCGCGAGGGCCCGGTTGACGATCGCCACCGGGGCCGCGTCGGGGCCGTCCGTCGTCTCGAAGGCACGGCCGCTCTCCAGCGTCTGACCCACGGTCTCGAAGTACCCGGGGGTCACGGCGTACCCCGGGATCCCCGTCCGGAGATCGACCTCCGACTCGCCCGGGAAGCGCAGGCCGGGAGCCCAGTTCGGATCCTCGAAAGGCAGGTTCGTCGCGCCCGCCACACCGACGACTCCCTCCACCTCCCGGATGGCGGCCAGGGTCTCGTCCCAGGCCGCCCACGTGGTCTCGGGGCCGCCGGGCTGCTTCAGGGGCAGGCGGAAGGAGGTGAGCCCTGCCGGCTCGAAGCCGGGATCGACCGAGCGCACGTTCACGAAGGAGTGCATCAGGACGCTGGCTCCGACGCCGAGCAGGAGGGCGAGCCCGAGCTGAAGGGTGACCAGCGCGCCACGGAAGCGGGACGACGCGCGTCCGGAGACCACGCGGACCGTCCCCATCACGGTCCCCGGCTCCCGCCGGCTCGCCCCGATCGCGGGGATCATGCCGATCAGGAGCCCCGAACCGAGCGACACCACCGCCGCGAGGGCCAGGATGCGGGCGTCCACGGCGATCTGATCCATCCGTGGCACGTCGGGCGAGAGCGACAGGAACGCCGCGACGCCGAGCCACGCGACCACGACTCCGAGGATCCCCCCGGCGATCGAGAGGAGGACGCCCTCGAGTGCGATCTGCCCGAACAGATCCGCCCGGCTCGCGCCCAGAGCCCGCCGCAGGCCGAGCTCCGCCACGCGGTCCGAGGCACGCACCAGGAGCAGGTTCGCGGCGTTCATCGCCGAGACCAGGAGGAGGAGAGAGGCGGCCCCGAGGAAGACCAGGAGCGGACGCCGGGCCGCCCCCACGAGGTCCTCGCGAAGGCCGTTCGCTCCGTATCCGAACCAGCTCCCGTCGGGGTACACGCTTCCCTCCGGATGCTCGCTCGCGATCTCGGCGGCGAGGACGGTGAGCTCGGCGCGCGCCGCGTCCACCGTGGCCCCCGGGGCCAGCCGCCCGACGAGGTCGAGGGAGCGCGCGCCGCGATCCTCGTACCTCGGATGCGAGCCGTCCAGGGGCTGCCAGAACCCGACCCCGGCGAGTCCCAGGTTCTCGGGCGGATCGAAGTCCTCCGACAGCACGCCGACGACGACCGGGGCCGGAAGGCCTTCCGGCGCCGGCATGGACCTCCCGACGACGCCGGGATCCGAACCGAAGCGGTCTCGCCACGTCGTCCACGAGATCAGGACCGGCGGCACGTCGTTGCCGGTCTCGTACTCGTCCGGCGTGAAGAGCCGGCCGAGCTCCGGCCCCACGCCCAGAACCTCGAAGAATCGCGGCGTCACGCGGGCCATCGGCACGATCCGCGGGCCGTCCCCCTCGTCGGGGAGAAGCGCGCTCGCCACGTGCACGGCCGAGAGGTCCTCCACCGTCCTGACCCGGTCCCGCAGGTACGCGAAGTTCGGATGGGACACGCCTGCCAGGTGCTGGAGACCCTCGACGCCCTCCACCCATTCGCGGCCGGGGAACGTCACCCCCACGGCCGCCAGGCGCTCGCCGTTCTCGTACGGCAGGGGACGCAGCATCACGCCGTCCACCACCGAGAGGATGGTCGTCGTGGACCCGATCCCGACGCCCAGGGTCAGGGTCGTGACCGCGGTGAGCCCCGGCCGCCGCCACAGCCCCCGCAGCGAAAAACGGATCGCCCGAATCAACCCCGCGCTTCCTCGCCGCCGGCGTCGTACGCTCGACGGGCTCCACCACCGCACGACCGATCGCGCCACGTCCAGCAGGTGGTCCCGTTCCGCTCGCCAACGGGGTCCCGGACGGTCACGAAGCCGGCGCCAGGACTCTTGCATGTCCCCCCTCAGGTACTCGGCTCCGTGTCCCCGCACGAGGTGCTCGAGCAGGCGGGACGGCCACCACGGTCGCCCCCTTCGTAGGTCCCTCATCCGGACTCCCGCGCCTCGCCCACTCGCTCGGCGAGGCGGTCGAGGAGCCCGTCGGAGATGGCCCGGAAGACGCGGACCGACCGATCCAAGGCCTCCAGTCCCTCCGGCTCCAGCCGGTACAGACGCTTGCGCCGTCCCCCCCGCTCGGGGGTGGGATCGCCCACCCAGCTCGACACCAGACCCTGCTCCCGGAGCCGGTCGAGTCCCGTGTAGACGGCCCCGGACGAGACCGACCGGCCGGTCCGGCGCTGGATGGCTTCGCGGACGGTCACGCCGTAGGCTTCGTCGTCCTCCAGGTCGAGGAGGGCGAAGAGGATCGACTGCTCGAGCTCACCGAGGGTCTTGGGCACGCGCCGGGGCTCCGGGTATGGCGCGGCGCCACGGCCGCGCGTGATCAGTCCTGCAGTGCAGGGTATATGTATTTCCCCTGCAACGCAAGGTCGGTCCGTCCCCGATCCGGCGCCCGGCCCACGTCAGAATGGACGGCGATCACTCGTTTCCGGTTTCGGAAGCGTGCTTCCCGACCCTGGCCCCGGAACCCTGCATGATTCGCCCCGAGTCGCTCGTCCTGCCGCTCCTCCTTGTCCTCGGGTCCGCGAGCTGCTCGGGCTCCGACTCCAGGCGGCCCGTGGAAGTGCGGGTCCGCAACGTCTCCAGCGTGGCCCTGGAGGACGTGGTCGTAGCGTTTCCGGACGACCCCGGCCGCCACGTCGGCGAGCCCGTGGAGCCCGGCTTGGGAGAGTCGGGCGACGTGGACTACGGGACCGTGCTGCCCGGCGAGGCCACCGCGTACCGCACGATCGTACGGGCGTATCGCTACGCCCCGGTGACGCTCACCGTGGATGGCCGGGAGCATCGCCTCCAGCCCGACGACTACGTCGGGGAGGAGCTCCTGGAGGGGGGGCGGCGCTACACGTACGAGCTGGAATTCGAAGACGGCACCCTTCTCGGTATCAGGCTGATCCTGGACTGAGCCGCGACCCTCCGCCGGCCTCCGCCGGCGCACACGCGCCCGCACCGGGGGGCGCGTCCGGCGCCTTCGACGACCGCGCCGCGACCGCGGCGACTTGACGGGCTCGGCGTCGCTCCGTAGTCTTGCTTGAACAATCAATCAACTCATGAGCCATCCTACACGCGAACGGCTGATCGAGACCGCCCGGGACGTCTTCTGGCGCAAGGGCTACCACGCCAGCAGCGTGGCCGAGATCCTCGAGCTGGCCGACGCCAACAGCGGCAGCCTCTACCACTTCTTCCCGACCAAGCAGGACCTGCTGGTGGCGGTGCTGGAGTGGTACGCGGACAACCTGGGGACGGCGATCGTGGAGCCGGCGCGACAGCGCGCGGACGATCCGGTGGAGGTGGTGTTCGCGGTGCTCGACGGGTATCGGCAGGCGCTGCTGGCGACGGAGCTGACCTTCGGATGCCCCATCGGCAACCTGGCGCTCGAGTTCAAGGAGCCCGACCCGCCCGTCCGAGAGCTGCTGGCGCTCAACTTCACCCAGTGGTGCCGAGCGGTCGAGGACGCGCTGGAGGAGGCGGCGGGCCGCTTCCCCGACGACGTGGATCTGGAGGAACTGTCGCAGTTCGTCCTGACCACGATGGAGGGCGCGGTGATGCAGGCGAGGACGCACCGGAGCATCGGACCGTTCGACGCTTCGGTGCGACAGCTCCGCAGGTATGTGCGGGCCCTCGAGGCCCAGGCCGGTCGGGACCGGCCGGAGACGGAGGGAGGCGCCCACGCGACAGGTGGGTGAGGTGGCAGGATCGGAACCGCCGGGTCGCGCCGCGACCCCGGCCGCACAGGACCAACGACACACGGGAGCGAGCATGGGCAAGTGGATCGTGGTGGGCACGGTGCTACAGACGGCGATGGTGCTGGTCGGCCACTGGGTGATCGCCGTGGCCAACCTGTTCGGGCCGCTGGGGATGGCGATCTCCCTGGTGGTGGGCCTGCTGTGGGCGAAGGAGGACTCCGCCGGCTACGGGAACGGGGCGGGCGGGGGCGCCGTGGTGGGAGGCGTCTGCGCGCTCATCGGGATCCTGATCTCGTACCTGCTCGGCGACGTAACGGCGGTCATCCTGGCGTTCGGAACGATCTCGTCCGCCGTGGCCGGCGCGATCGGCGGACTGATCGGCCACAAGCTGCGCGGGCCGGCCGGCGCGAGGGCCACCGCGTGAGAGGGGCCTCCCGGCGGGCCGCCGCGGGAGCGGCGATGGCGCTCCTGGCGCTCTGCACGGCGGGCGAGCCACTCCTGGCCCAGCATCCGGCTGCGGCGCCCGGGGACGTCCGGATGGACGATCTCGCGTGGCTCGCCGGGGCGTGGCGTGGACCGGGCCCTGAGGGTCGCGGGACGGCCGAGATCCACTTCATGACGCCCGAAGCGGGCGTCATGCCGTCGATCTTCCGCCTCACGGAGGGGGACCGGGTCGCCGTCCTCGAGGCCATCACCCTCGTCGAGGAAGGGGAGGGCCTCGTCATGTACGTGCGCCACTTCGACCCGGCACTGGTGCCGTACGAGGAGGGAGAGGCTCTCGCTCTCCGACTGACGGGCCGCGAGGGCGACGCCTTCGTCTTCGAGAACGTCCGTGCCGGGGCGAACCCGGTCCGGAGCGTCCTGACCCCGACCCGGGCCGGCTTCGCCTCGACGTCCGAGCTGGCCGGTCCCGACGGCTCGACGAGCGAGATCCGCGTGGAGTACGAGCGGGTGGGCGGCGGACCGACCGAAGGCCCCAGCTACTCCGACGACCGGCTGGACGAAGGCGTCCTCGAATGGTCCATCGTCCTCGACGTCCCGGTGCAGCGCGCGTGGGATGCCTTCACGGACGAGGAGGCCATGGAGGGCTGGATGGCGCCCGCGGTGGAGACCGATTTCCGGATCGGTGGGCTCGTGAGAAGCAACTACGACCCCGAGGCCGGGGTCGGGGGGCCGGGCACCATCGAGAGCGAGATCCTGGCCTACGAGCCCGGCCGGATGCTCGCCATGCGCACCGTCACCGTTCCGGAGAATGCCCCGCAGGCGAAGGCCATCCTGGACGCGTGGAGCGTGACGTACTTCGAGCCGCTGGGTCCCCGACGCGCCCTCGTGACCCTCAGGAGCCTGGGGTGGGGAGAGGGACCCGAGTGGGACCGGGCGCGGGAGTTCTTCGCCGAGGGTAACCTGTACGTGCTGCGCGAGCTTCGCGCGTACCTGGAGGAAGGGAGCGGCTAGGCCGAGGCCGCCCCCGGTGCGCACCGTGCGCAACCGGGTGGGTACCGAACAAACACCGAATATGCTATCGTCCGGGGATGAGTCGATCCCGGACCGTCCGCGTGCTCCTCTTCGCCGATTCCCACCTCGGCTTCGACCTGCCCCTCGATCCTCGCGTCGAGCGCCGGCGGCGCGGGCACGACTTCCTGGCCAACCACGAGGGGGCGGTGGCGTACGCCCGCGAGGCCAAGGTCGACCTGATCGTTCACGGCGGCGACGTGTTCGATCGCCCTCGAGTCCCGCCGTCCCTGGTCTACCAGGCGTTTCGTCCCCTGCTCGAGGCGGCGGCCGGGGGGATCCCGGTCCTCGTGGTGCCGGGCAACCACGAACGCTCTCGGATCCCCCACCGACGCTTCGCGCGCCACGGGAAGCTGCACGTGTTCGAGCGGCCGGAGACCGTCGTGCTGCGGGTGAGGGGGGTGCGGGTGGCCCTCGCCGGCTTCCCCTACGTGCGGCGTGGGATCCGGAGGGGCTTCTCCGAAGTGGTGCGAACCACCGGCTGGCGTGACGAGGCGGCCGACCTGAGAGTGCTCTGCATGCATCACTGCGTGGAGGGGGCCCGGGTCGGGCCCGGCGACTTCACCTTCCGGGACGCGCCGGACGTCGTCCGTGGGCGGGACCTGCCGTCGGGGGTCGCGGCGGTGCTGTCCGGCCACATCCACCGGCCCCAGGTGCTGGAGCGCGACCTGGCGGGACGCGACCTCCCCGCGCCGGTGGTCTATCCCGGATCGGTGGAGCGGACCTCCTTCGCCGAGATCGACGAGCCGAAGGGATTCCGTCTGCTGGACCTCGAGCCCACGGCGGGGGGTGGGCGGCTCGTCCGCGACCGCTTCGTGCCGCTGCCGGCTCGGCCAATGGTGGTCCGGGAGGTGCGGCCCGCCGAGGGGGACGGGATGCGCTGGACCCCGCGGGATCTCGAGACCCGGATCACCGCGGTCGTCGCCGGCGCGCCGCGGGACGCGGTCCTCCGCGTCCGCGTTCACGGTCACGTCCCGGCCGAGGCACGCGCCGTCGTGGCGGCCTCCCGGCTGCGCCGCATCGCCCCGCCCGGGATGAACCTCGAGGTGCTCCTGGAAGAGCACCGCTCCCGCCGGCGCAGGCCCGCGCGGCGCAGCTCCCGGCCCCGATCGAAACCTCCGTCTCTATTCCATCGTATGGAATAGCGTTTCACCGGAACCGGCGGGAATCCGGGGCGACGTCGGCCCCGCCGCCCGTCGGACCGCGCGAGCCCCGGACGGAGCGACACACGCGATGGCGGACCGAACCGACCCGGAGGGATACCTCCCCCTGGCGCCCCACACCTTCCAGATCCTCCTCTCGCTCCTCGACCACGGGCCGCTCCACGGCTACTCCATCATCAAGGACGTAGAGGGTCGGACGGAAGGGCGGACGAAGCTGGGCACGAGCACGGCGTACGCCGCCATCAAGCGCCTGGTGCGGGACGGACTCCTCGAGCCGGCCTTGGCCCCGCCGGGGACGGACTCGGAGGGACCCCGGCGCCGGTACTACCGCCTCACCCCGTTCGGCCGCGACGTGGCCAGGGCGGAAGGCCTCAGGATCGTCCGCCTTCAGCGGATGGTGGCCCGGACGTCCCTCCTCGACGGGAACGCGCCCGGGAATGGAGCGAAGGTCGAGCCATGAGCGCCCGTCCTTCCTTCGCCGCCCGCCTCTACGCCCGGCTCCTGAAGGCTCTCGTCCCGTCGGTGGATCGCGAGTACGCCGACGAGGCCGTCGCCACCTTCCGGCAGCTCGAGGCCGACGCCCGGAGCCAGGGCCTGCCTGCCCACCTGTGCTTTCTGGGCAGGGAGCTTCGGGCTCTCCTGGGCACGGCGCGTCGCGAGGATCGGGGCCGAGTCGGGCGGGAAGCCGGGCTCCCCCAGGCGCTGCGCCAGGATCTGCGTTGGGCCGTCGGCAGCCTCTCGAGGTCCCCCGGATTCGTGGGGATCACCGTCCTCTCCCTGAGCCTCGCGATCGCCGTGGCGACAGGGGTCTTCAGCGCGGTGAACGCCGCTCTCCTGCGACCCGTTCCCCACGTGGCGGACCAGGACGAGCTGGTCGCCATCTTCGCCGGCACGTCCAGGCGGGGCCGACTCCCCCACTCCTTTCCCGACTTCCTCGACTACCGGGAGCTGTCCGGGACCCTCCAGGACGTGGCCGCCATCGGCTCGCGCAACTTCGCGGTCGGTCCCGTGGCGGGCGGGACGCGTCAGCTCTGGGGTCTGGCGGTCTCGACGAACTACTTCCAGCTCCTCGGGATTCCGCTGGCGCGGGGGCGTGGCTTCCTGCCCGAAGACGTGGACGCCGGCGGTCGGGTGGTGGTGATCGGCCACAACACGTGGCAGCGGGAGTTCGACGGCGCTCCGGACGTCCTGGGTCGGGACCTCTACCTGAACGGACATCCCTACACGGTCGTCGGCGTGGGACCCGAGGGCATGGTCGAGCTGTTCGGCCCCCGGCTCCTGGAGATCGTGGTGCCCCTGGTGGACTACCGCGACGCTCGCGGACGGCTGTGGTTGAGCGTGGTGGGCCGCCGTGAGCCGGGGGTCGCGACGGACCGGGTGCAGACCGAGTTCGACGGCATCGCGCGGAGGCTGACCGAGGTTCACCCGAACGACTGGGATCCGCAGGGAGGCAATCCCAGGAAGCTCCGGGTCCTCGACCTCCGGGAGGCCCGCTTCCCGGAAGAGGTCCCGTTGGGGGCGATTCTGGGAGGGGTCGGGGGCCTGGTGGGGATCCTCATGCTCATCGCGTGCTCCAACGTGGCCAATCTGCTGTTGACCCGAGGCTCGAGACGCCGGAGGGAGATCGCGATCCGCAGCGCCCTCGGTGCTCCCGTCCGGCGGGTGCTCCGGCAGCTGCTCCTGGAGAACCTCCTCCTCTTCGGCGCCGCGGGCGCTCTGGGCCTCCTCGTGATCCACGTGCTCACCTCGCTGGTGCGGAGCGGGTGGGCGCTGGTGCCGCCGCCGGGCGCGGAGATGTCGGTGGACGGTCGCGTGGCGCTCTTCACCCTGGGTGTCACGCTGGCCACGGGCCTGACCTTCGGCCTGCTTCCCGCGCTCCAGGCGTCCCGCCCCGACCTCGTCGCCGCGCTGAAGGGTCTGGCACCCCGGCTGCGCTTCCGCTTCCTGGGAGTCCGGAACCTCCTGGTGGGGGCGCAGGTGGGAGGCTCCCTGGTGCTGGTCCTCGCCGCGCTCCTCCTGATGCGCAGCGTCTCCACCGCGCGGAGCATGGACGTGGGCTTCGAGCCCGAGGGGATCGCGACCCTGTCCCTCGACCTGTCCCACCGGGACTACGGCGAGGACGAGGGAGCGAGGTTCTGGGCCGACCTCCTCGAGCGCACCCGGGCGCTCCCCGGAGTGGATGCGGTGGGGCTGGCCTCGTGGGTCCCGCTCGAGGGGGGGAGCACCTTCCAGGGCGGGCTGGAGCCCGAGGGCTACGAGCCGGCGCCCGGCGAGCGGCTCCAGGCCAGCCTGGCCGTGGTGACGCCGGGCTACCTCGACCTCACGGGAATGCGGCTCCTGCGGGGCCGGGACTTCGCCGCCGAGGACGGCCCCGGCAGCCCGGCGGCCGCGCTGGTCAACGAGAGCTTCGTCCGCCGGTTCTGGCCCGAGGGGGACGGGCTGGGGCGGACCATCGGCCTCGGCGACGGCACGGAGCTCCGGGTGGTCGGCGTGGTGCGGAACGTGCCGTACGTCGACCTGGTGTCCGAGGTCGGACCCCACATCTGGAGACCGCTGGCGCAGGCGTACGATCCCGACATGGTCCTCCACGCACGCACGACCGGCGATCCGCTCGGCCTGCTGGCGCCCATGCGCCGGCTGGTGGCCGAGCTGGACCCGGGCCTGCCGGTGATCCGCGCGGACCTCATGGAGCACCTGAGCGCCAATGCCTTCCTGCCCCACAGGGTTCTCTCGACCGTCCTGGGGGCGGCCGGCGTCTTCACCCTCGCCCTCGCCATGCTCGGGATCTACGGCGTCGTGGCCTATTCGATGAGCCTGCGGACCCGGGAGATGGGGCTCCGCATGGCTCTGGGCGCCGAGCCGGGGGGGATCCTCGCCCTCGTGCTCGGGGAGGGGCTCGTCCTGTCCCTGATCGGGCTGGTCCCGGGGCTCCTCCTGGCCGGCGCCGGCGCCCGCTTCCTCGAAGCGGTGCTCATCGACGTACCACCCCTGGACCCCGCGGCCTTCGGAGGAGGCGTGGGCCTTCTGCTGCTGGCGGTGCTGGGCGCGTCGCTGACACCCGGGCTACGGGCCTCCCGGATCCGACCGGCGGACAGCCTGCGTGGCGAGTAGCCCCGGGGGTTCGGCGGCGGTTACCGGCTTCCGTAGAGCTCCTTCCACTCCTCCTCGAACTCGTTCCCCG
>JASFUL010000037.1:0-19483 GCA_050050315.1 Gemmatimonadota bacterium | reverse complement strand
GTCGGATTCGTCCTGCTCATCGCGTGCGCCAACGTGGCGAATCTCATGCTCGTGCGGGCCGAGGGGAGGCGGCGGGAGGTCGCGGTGCGCTCGGCCCTGGGAGCGGGGCGCGGACACCTGCTGGGCCAGTTCCTGACCGAGAGCCTGGTCCTGGCCGGCGCCGGCGCCGCGCTGGGCGTGGGACTGGCGTGGCAGGGCCTCGCGGTGCTCCGGCGCCTGGGAGCCGACTCGGTGCCCCGCCTCGACCGGGTCGGCGTGGACGGGAGCGTGCTGCTTTTCACGGTGGGAGTGACCGCCCTCGTGGCCGTGGCGTTCGCGCTCATCCCGGTGCTCCGGCACCGGGCCCTGCGGCCCGCGGCCGAGCTCCGGGACGGGAGCCGGTCCACCACCGGCGGGAGGGGCCGGCTGAAGGCCCGGGAGCTCCTGGTCGCCGGTCAGGTGGCGCTCGCCCTGGTGCTGCTCGTGGGCTCGGGCCTCATGGTCCGCAGCTTCGAGGCGCTGCGGGAGGTCGACCCGGGCTTCGAGGCGACGGACGTGCTGACCTTCCGGGTCTCCCTGCCGCCGGGGAGCTACGAGACGGGCGAGGCCGTCGCGGCCTTCCACCAGCGCTTCCTCGAGCGCCTGGGAGCGCTCCCGGGCGTGCGGGTCGCCGGCGCCGTCAGCCACCTCCCGGTCGGGGGGATGGCCGGGATCAACGGGTTCTACCCCGCCGATCGGCCGCCCCCGGCCGACGAGATGGCTCCGATCCTCGAGACCCGGGGCGCCACGCCGGGCTACTTCGAAGCCATGGGCATCCCCGTGCTCCGGGGTCGGGGACCGCGGTGGACCGACGGCGCCGACGGCGCGGGCGTGGTGGTCCTCTCCCGGAAGGCGGTGGAGACGGTGCTCGGGGACCGGGCGGACGGGGGCGGCGCCGACGCGCTCGCGGACGCCCTCGGCGCCGGGATCGTCGAGGGCATCTCCGCCGGGGACGGCACGATCGCGTCGGCGGTGGTCGGGGTGGTGGGCGACGTCCACAACGTCTCCCTCGTCGAGCCCCCGATGGGGACCGTCTACTACGCGCCCCGCCAGGCCGAGGGACTCGATCGCAGCTGGCTCACCCGCGGCATGAGCTACGCGGTCAAGGCGTCCGGCGACCCGACAGCCCTGCTGCCCGGGGTCCGGGCGGCGCTGCGGGACCTCGATCCCCGCCTCCCCCTCTCGAACGTCCGCACCCTGGAGGCCCGGATGGCCGGAGCGCGCGCCCGCACGGTCTTCACGATGACCATGCTGGCCATCGCGTCGGTCATGGGGCTCGTCCTGGGAGCCGTCGGGCTCTACGGCGTCATCTCCCACGTGACCGCGCGCCGGACCCGCGAGATCGGGCTCCGCATGGCCCTGGGCGCCGAGGCGGCCCGGGTGCGGGGGATGGTGCTGACGAGGGGGATGCTGGTCACCGGCGCGGGCGTGCTCGTCGGCCTGGCGGGCGCTTGGGGGGTGAGCCGCTCCCTCGAGACGCTCCTCTACGGCGTCGACGCCACCGACCCCGTGACCTACGCCGGCGTGACCGGGCTCCTGGTCGCCGTCAGCCTGCTGGCCACCTGGCTGCCCGCCCACCGCGCCTCGGCCATCGACGTCATGGAGGCGCTCAGGAGCGAGTAGGGGACGAGCGCCGGAACGACGTCAGCCGGCCCGCTTCCCCGACTCTTTCCGCATGGCCAGCCACAGGGCGACGGCACACCCGCCCCAGATGAATCCCCCGATCACGAGCAGGGTGATCCAGGTGGCCGCGGTCGGTTCCATGGTGTGGGGCTCCCGTTCAGCGGATGGAGAAGCGGACGTCGACGCCGTTCAGCCCCGGGACGTCCTCGTCGAGGGCGTCGACGGCGGACGTGACGGTCGCCTGGGGCCGGGGGCCAGCGACGTCCTGCACGTCGATCTCGAAGCGGAGGTCGCTCTCGCCGTCGCCCACGAGGATGACGCTACGGCTCTCGCCGACGACCGGGCCGACGAACGCCCGCGTCCCCGCCGTCCCACCGATCCGTTCGATCCCGCTCCCCTCGATCCGCACGACCACCGCGCCGAGGATCTCGGAGGCCCGCACCTCGCCGTCCAGGGTCCCGGGACCCGAAGGCCCGTCCTCGCCGCATCCGCCCAGCGCGAGCAGGCCCGCGGCGAGCAGGGCCGCCGGCGTACGGAGACTCCGCCGTCCCCTCATCGTCCACCTCCCGGCTGGAATCGGATCGTGGGCACGAGCGTGCGGACCAGCGCCCGCTCCTCCACGGTCGACGGCAGCTCCGGGTGGGCCAGGACCCAGGCCCGGAAGTCGCCCAGGTCGTAGACCCCGTTGTCGTTGCCCTGCAGGTCGAGGAAGGCCTGCTCGTACGGGTCCAGCGAGCCGGGCGTGGAGATGAAGGCCGCGGCCAGGTCGGCGACGCCCAGCACGGGATCCGAGACGTCCAGGACGACGTCGGCGGTCGCCTGCAGGCCGGCGGCGTCCCGGGCCCGGACCGTGAGCGTGAACCTCCCGGTCTCGTAGGCGACCCCGCGGATGCTGCCGCTCTCCTCGAGCCGAAGACCCCGTGGCAGCCCACCGCCCACGGCGGTCCACCGCACCGGGTCCCGGCCGTTCTCGGCCACCAGGACGATCTCCTGCTCCTGCGCCGCCTCGATCTGGAGCGACACCGGGTTCGCCCCGTAGACGAGCTCGAACACGGCGCTGAAGTCCGACGGGTCGTCCGCGACCAGCGTGGCTGGATTGCCCTGCCCCTCGAGGGGGCCAGTCCAGCCCGCGAAGTCGTAGCCCGTGGTGGGGACGGCCTCGAAGGTGACCGAGGTGCCCTGGGGGAACCAGAGCTCGTCCCCTTCCACCCTCGGCTCCGGTGTCATCTCCACCGTGCCGGCGGGCACGCCGAATTCCTCTCCCTCCACCGTCAGGCGCGTCCGCACCTCGACGCCCCCGTAGTTGGCGGTGAGCGTCGCGTCGCCCCGGGGCATCGTGAACGTGCGGCCGCGCCCCGCCTCCGGGTCGTCGGTCCACCCCTCGAACCCGACGCGGACGCCGTCGGCGATGGGGTCTCCCGGACCGGCCTCGATGACGAGGGCCTGGTAGGGAGCCGCGGGAAGCGTCGTCTCGGCGTCGACCGACGCCCCGTCGACGGTGAAGATGGTCCCGCCGCCCACCTGCTCCAGCGTGAGCGAGCGGAAACCGACGAACAGGTCCGCCGTCACGGCGCTCCCCGCGAGCGTCACGTTCTCGAGGGTCAGCCCGAACGGACCGCCCTCCCAGGTCCAAGACCCCGGGGACGACCCCGCGTGGAAGGCCGCGTTGCCGGTACTGCCCGGGAACATGTCTCCCGGGTCGCCGCGGTTGCCGCCGCTCCCGTCGTCCGCGCCGAGGTCGTTGCGACCGTCGGCCTGCAGGAGGTAGACCCCCATGCGGTCGGGGTCGGAGTTCACGAGGTTGCTGGTCCAGCGCTGCAGCACCCGTTCGTAGTCCACGTGCCACACGAGCAGGCCCGACCGCCAGAGGTCCTGGTCGAACGTGTCGTTCAGCTTGCGCCGGTGCTCGATGAGCAGATACTCACCCGACCCGTCCGGGTCGTCGACGCGGTACACCTTCCCCGCCGACTCCACCGGCTCGAAGGTCATGGCCGAGAGGTCCGTCCCCGGGACGAGCTGCTCGGGCTCCACCCACCCGAGCTGCTCCTTCGACCACGCGCTCATGTGGCACGGCCGCTCCGGCTCGTACGTCGAGCACCCCCACGAGCCCGAGCCCATCAGGCCCCAGCGGCCGATGCCGGCGTGGTCGGGGGAGCTCCCATTGGTATCGTAGAGATCCGGCAGCCCGAACGCGTGACCCAGCTCGTGGGCGAGCACCCCGATCTGGTTGATGGTCCGGAAGCCCATCTGGTCGGTGTCGCACGAGTAGGCGGGCTGGACCGTGTAGTCGGCGATCCGGATGTTGCCGAAACCCGGGGTGGCGCTCGCCGTCCCGGTGACGAAGTCCTGCCCGGTGGCCGAGCGCAGATTCCACTTGTGCGACCAGATCCGGTCGTCCCGCCCCGCGCCGCCGCACTCGGCCCCGTGGTCGGGATGGATGACGGCCACCATGTCCACGTAGCCGTCGTCGTCGCCCGAGTTGGGCATCCCGTCGGGCCCGTCGTTGTCGAACTGCCCCCAGTCCACCGCGTAGTTGGCGTTCAACAGCTCCGTGATGAATCCGCCGATGGCGCCCGGGAGCGCGCTCTCGCCCTGGGCGACGTCCTCCTCGGTCATGCCCGAGCGCTTCCAGTCGAGGGTCACCCCCAGCAGCTCGACCCGACCGCCCGACACCTCGGAGTAGTAGTCGGTGATGGTCCGGTACCGGCTGTTCGGCCCGTCGAAGAACTCCGTCTGGATCTCCTCCCGGGTGAACGGGGGGGTCTGGGGCGAGTCGTCGAAGAGCCCCAGCACCACGGGCACCCGGATCGTGCCCTCGGCCTGCCGGGGGCCGACCCGCGCCATGGTGCGCTCCAGGCCCCGCGGCGATCGCGGCGGGCCCACCACCTCGAAGCGAGGCCGGCCGTCGGGGCCCTCCCCCAGGCTCCGCAGGCTGGGGTTCCGGTTCTTCCACCCCCTGGAGAACGTGAACGCGCCCGGGTCCCGCGCCTTCAGCTCGAAGTACGACGCCGGCGGACGGGTCCCGTGGACCTCGCCGAGGAGCTCCACGTCCGTACGCGGTCCCTCCTGGGCGAGGGCCGGCCCGGCGGCGAGGCCGATCGCCACCACGGCCAGGAAGGACGACCTCGGCGTCATGGGGGCACCGGCGGAAGGGGTGACGGAACGGTCCTCGTCCATAACACCGGGCGAGTCGGGGGGGTTCCAGGGGCCGGGGGCGGACGGGCGGTCCCGGCGCGGGGGCCTACCCGAGGTCCTCGCCTCGGATCCCCAGCTCGGCCGCGACGTCCCGCATCCCCTCGATGACGTGCTGGATGTGCTCGGCCCGCTCGCGCCCGATCAGCTCCACGCCCCGCTGCACCTCCTCCCGGGAGACGCCGGCCGCGAACGTCTTGTCCTTGAGCTTCTTCGTCACCGACTTCGTGCGGATGTCGTCGATGCCGTTGGGCCGCACGAGACACGTCGCGTACACCAGCCCGCTCAGCTCGTCGCACGCCACGAGGTAGCGGTCCATCTCGCTCTCGGGCTCCACCCCGGTGAAGTCCGAGCGGTGCGCCAGGACCGCGTGCACCACCTCCTCGGAGTAGCCCTCCTCCCGGAGCTTCTCGACCGCCACGAGGGGGTGCTCGTCGGGGTGCTTCTCCCAGTCGAGGTCGTGGAGCAGGCCGGCGAGGCCCCACGTCTCCTCGTCGGCCCCCACCTCGCGGGCGTAGTGCCGCATGACCGCCTCGACGGCGTACATGTGCTTCCGGAGACCCTCGTTCTCCACCCACTCCTCGAGGAGTCCAACCGCGTCGGCTCGGTCGGGCATGGTCGCTCCCGTGGTTTCGGTGCACGCGTCTTTCCGCTCCCCCAACCTTCCGCCCCGAGCCGCCTTCGGCAATGGCCCCCGCCGGTGGTCCCCCGACGGCGCGGTGCCGTCCGGACGCACCGGACGGCGACCCCCTACGTTCCGGCCTCCACCCTCGAGGACGGACAGAGATGCGACACGACGCACTCTCCGCACGCGGGGCTGCGGGCGTCGCAGACCCGCCTGCCGTGCCAGATGAGCAGGTGCGAGAGCATGGTCCACCGGTCCCGGGGGAAGAGCTCCATCAGCCGGCGCTCGATCCTGTCCACGTTCTTCTCGGGCTTCCGCGCGGTGCCCGTGAAGCGCAGCCGGTTGCTGAGGCGCCGCACGTGGGTGTCCACGACGACGCCCTCGTCGATCCCGAACGCGTTGCCCAGGATCACGTTCGCCGTCTTGCGGCCGACGCCGGGCAGCCCCGTGAGCTCCTCCATGCCGCTCGGGACCTCGCCGCCGTGCTCCTCCACCACCCCCTCGGCGAAGCCCGTGATGTTCTTCGCCTTGTTCCGGAAGAAGCCCGTGCTCCGGATGATCTCCTCGACCTCCTCGAGCTTCGCCCCCGCGAGGGACTCGGCGTCGGGAAAGCGGCGGAACAGCTCGGGCGTCACCTCGTTCACCCGCTCGTCGGTGGTCTGCGCCGACAGGATCGTCGCGACCGAGAGCTGGAACGGATTCTCGAAGTCCAGCTCGCAGTGGGCGTCCGGGTACTCCTCGGCGAGGAGGTCGTACACCCGACCCGCGCGCTCGCGGCGGTCCTGCTTCGATTCCCTGGGCATGATCTGGCTCCGCTCCGGTCGGGCGTTCTAGTCGAGGGTGATGCGGCGATAGGCCAGCGCGCTGGGCGCCGGGCCGTCGGGTCCCACGGTCCCGTCCGGGTCGCCGTCGGCCGGCCCCGGTCCCGGCCGCGGAGGGGCCGCCCCCGTGGCGATCGCCCCGAAGGCCCTCGCGACCAGCTTCAGCAACTCGCCGGCCGTCCGGATCTCGTAGAGCGACTCCAGCTCGGCGCCGGGCATGTCCGAGCGGAAGTCCCCGCCGCCCTCGCGCATGTCGTCGGCCGCCCATCCGGGCGCGTCGTCGACCGGCAGGGGCGGGAGGGGCACCACGCTGAACCCCGGCCGGTCCTCCCGCACGCCGAGGACCGCCAGCACGCTCAGCTTCCCCCCGGCCGCCGTCCAGAAGAACCCGTCCACCGGCTGGGGCGGCGGCTCGGCCCCCTCGCCTCCGTCCGCCATCGGACGCTCGGGCTCCGACCGGGCCCAGAACAGGTGCTGGGGGAGCTGGACGTACCCCGCGGGACCCGGTGGCTCCACCTCCGGGGGCGCCCCCTCCGCGCCCTCCACCAGGAGCCGCGCCGCCGGCGTGGACAGGAGCCAGAGAGGCCGGCCCGCCTCGCGGAAGTGGTGGGCGTGGAAGAGGAGCCACCCGTGCTCCCGGATCCGCTCCGAGGACTCCCCGGCTCCACGCAGCTCCCGCAGCGTCTCGCCCACGGCCATGAGCATGACGAACTGCTCGGGATCCGAGAGGTCGCTCCCCCGCTCGGCCGCTTCCGCCTCGACCGCCGCGAAGTGTCGGGCGGCGAAGTCGGCGTCGGGCAGCAGGAGCTCGTACGGCGTCCGGCGGGCGTAGGCGTCGTGGATCGGCATGGCACAAGGTCCGCCGACTCCCGGGCGGCGGCAACACCCCGACGTGGACCGGGCGGGCGCTTGCGGGTGCCCCACGGCCCCCGGAAGTTGCCCCCAGGGCACCGGGCCGCTCCGGCCCCGTCCGCATCCCCGGAATCCGTGGAAACACCATGCGCACCACCGCCTTCCTCGCTGCCGCCCTCTCCCTCTCCGGCCTCCTCGCCGGCCCCCACCCGGCCCGCTCGCAGCTCCGGGTTCCTCCGGCGGCGCCGGCGTCGATGGAGCCCGGCCCCACGGACGGGCTGTCGTGGCGCGTCCTGGGCCCGTCCATGCCCGCCGGACGGGCGTGGAACGTGGTCGGGGTCGAGAGCGACCCGAGGATCCAGTACGTGACGACCGCGGGAGGCGGGCTGTGGAGGACGACGAACGACGGGACGACCTTCGAGCCCGTGTTCGACCACTACGGCTCGGCCTCGACCGGCGCGGTGGCCGTGGCGCCCTCGGACCCCGACGTGGTGTGGCTCGGCACCGGCGAGCCCGCCATGACCCGGGCCAACTCGTGGGGCGACGGCGTCTACCGCTCCGACGACGGGGGGGAGAGCTGGACCCACGTGGGCCTCCGGAACAGCTACCTGATCGAGAAGATCGTGGTGCATCCGGAGGACCCGGACCGGGTGTGGGTGGCGGCCATGGGCCACCTCTGGGGGGTGAACGCCGAGCGCGGCGTCTTCCGCACCACCGACGGGGGCGCGAGCTGGGAGAAGGTGCTGTTCGTGAACGACACGACGGGGGTGATCGACCTCGAGATGGACCCCCGGGATCCGGACGTCCTGTACGCGGCCACCTGGCAGCGCTACCGGTGGGGGGGCGGGGACATGACCGAATCGGGACCCGGAGGCGGGATCTGGAAGAGCACCGACGGGGGCGAGTCGTGGGAGCGGCTCACCGACGGGCTGCCGACCGATCCCATGGCCAAGATCGAGCTGGCCGTGGCCACCCGGGACTCCCGCATCGTGTACGCGGCCGTGCTGGCCGGCGAGCCGGAACGGGGCGGTCGCACCAGCGACCAGGGCGGCATCTACCGCTCGGACGACGCCGGGGCCTCCTGGCGACGCGTCAACCCGCGCACGACCAGCTACTACTACCAGCACCTCTACGTGGACCCGTCCGACGACGAGACCGTCTGGATGCCGGTCTTCGAGCTCAACCGCTCCACCGACGGGGGGCGCACGTGGCACGAGGTGAACATGCGCCACGTGCACAACGACCTCCACGGGATGTGGATCGACCCCACCGACGCCGACCACATCGTCCTGGTGGGCGACGGGGGCGTCTCCACGACGTTCGACCGGGGGGCCACCTGGAACGCCCACGCCACGCCGATCGGGCAGTTCTACGAGGTGTCGGTGGACGACCAGGACCCGTGGCACGTGATCGGCGGCATGCAGGACACGGGACACTGGCTGGGGCCGAGCCGGACGTACGACGAGGAGGGCGTCACGGACGAGGACTGGGACAAGCTGCGCTACGTGGGAGACGGGATGGCCAGCGCCACCGATCCCCGCGATCCCAACGTCATCTACCTGGTCCAGCAGTTCGGGAACACCACCCGCCTCGACATGCGGGACTGGACGCGCACGGAGCTCCAGCCCCGGGATCCCGACGCGCTGGCCGCCCAGGGCGTCACCCGCACCATGCGCTGGAACTGGACCCCCGCGTTCCTGCTCTCCCGACACGACCCCGACTACGTGTACCTCGGCAGCAACCGCCTCTTCCGGATCCACGGCGCGACCGGCGCCTTCCGGGTGATCAGCCCGGACCTGACGTGGCAGCAGCAACGGACGCCGCGGGGGGCGGAGGACGGCTACCACTCCTACGGCACGCTCTTCAGCGTGGCCGAGTCGCCCTTCGACCGGGCCACCCTGTGGGTCGGCGCCGACGACGGCCCCATCCACCTCACCCGGGACCTGGGTGAGAGCTGGGAGCGGGTGGACACGAACCTCCCCCCCACCGCCCCGGAGCGGTGCGTGGTGGCCGAGATCGAGCCCTCCCGCTTCGACCGGGAGGTGGCGTACGTGGCGCTCGACTGCCACGCCCGGGACGATCACGCTCCGTACCTGTACCGGACGGGGGACGGCGGCCGCACGTGGAGCAGCGTGGTCGGCGACCTCGAGGACGGACCGACCTACGTCGTCCGGGAGGACCCGGACAACCCGGACGTGCTGTACGCGGGCGCCGAGCACGGCGTATACGTCTCCCTCGACCGCGGGCGCGCGTGGGGGGCTCTGGGCCGGGGGCTCCCCACCGTCGGGGTGCGCTCCATGGTCATCCAGGCGCGGGACCGGGACCTCGTGGCCGGCACCTTCGGCCGGGCCATCTGGACCGTCGACATCGGACCCGTGGCCGAGATGCCCGCGGGGCTGGACGCGCCCCTGCACCTCTACCCGGTGGAGCGGGCCACCCGCTTCCGGTGGCGGGTCACCTTCGGCAACACGATCGAAGAGCTCAACGGAGACGAGATGTTCCGCGCGCCCAACCCACCGGTGGGCACGGCCGTCACGTACTCCCTGGCCTCCCCGGTGGCCGGCGGGGTCACCGTGGAGATCCGCGCGCCGGGCGGGGGCCTCGTCCGGACCCTCGAGGGACCGGGCGACGCGGGCGTGCACCGCCTGTGGTGGGATCTGCGGCCGGACGAGGCGGCCGGGCGCGAGTACCCCGGCCGGAGCGCGGGGCTCACGCCCAGCGAATGGGCCTACCGGCAGCTCGTCCCGGCCGGTGCCTACGCCGTGACCGTCCGCGCCGGCGAGCGGGTCGCCACCCGGACCGTGACCGTGCGGAACGAGCCGCGGGACGGGATCCGGCAGGTCCGGCCGCGGCTCTGAGCCGGGCCGCTTCGCTACCGGGACCCGGACCCCGGGCCGACCGGACGCGCCGCCGCCTCGGACTCCAGGATCCGTAGCCGCGAGGAGCTGAAGAGCCGGCGGGCGTCCTCCCACCAGCTCCTGCGGCGGATCAGGACGAGCTCCAGGAAGGGGGGCGCCCGCTCGACCCCCTCCTCGACCAGCACGAAGTGGAGGTCCCCCAGCTCTTCGGGCCGGTCGATCTCGTACTCCCGGCGCTGCCACCGGAAGCGGATCGCCTCGGCCTCGTCGAAGCCCTTCGAGGACAGGGGGACCTCGATGTAGACCTGGTCCTCGACGACGTGGGCGCCCTCGCCCATGGGCTCGCCCTGCTGCCAGTACCAGGGATCCCACTCGAGCCCCTCACCCCGCTTGAAGGACTCGTCCATGGCGTAGTCGACGTCGCCCAGTTGGTCCTCGTCCGCCAGCCACTCCAGGTGGTGGCGAACCTCGTGCTCCACCGTCTCGTGGATCTCGGCCTCCCAGTCGAAGTCGTCGCTCATCCGGGCGAGCTCCCGGAACGAGCCCCAGAAGAGGATGACGACCGAGCGCGTCGTCTCGGGGCCCACCCAGTCGGACGGGTACGACTCGGTGTCGCAGTAGCCGAGGGTGTAGATGTCGGGCAGGGTCGGGTGCCGCTCGGCCCTCCGCGACACGACGAGCCCGTCGATCCCCTCCCGGTACTCCGGGGGGATCGCGTCGAACGCCTCGCGGGCGACGCGCTCGAACCGGCGGAACTTCATGGGCCGGGGGGAGAGGCCTCCGATTCGGTCCGGGAGGGGCGTCTCCGGAGCCGGCGTACCATCCACCCGTTCAGGGCGACGAGGAACGCCAGCGCGAGCACCCACTGGATGAGGACCGTACCGATGTTGAACGAGCTGAAGAGCGTCCACGTCGCGGCGAAGTCCTGACCCCGGGCCTGCAGCAGCCACCACACCATCAGGACCACCGCTTCGACGGCGACCAGCCGGATGGCCCAGTCCCACCAGGCCCCGATGTGGATGTCGGAGTGGGCGTGGTTGATGAACCGCTGCCGCCACGCGGTCACGCCGTACCGGAGGACCGCCACGGCGAAGAAGAAGCCGGACAGCATCAGGCCGACGCCCCAGACCCAGTCCTGGTTCCGGAAGATCCCGATGTCGAGGGCCGACGCGGTCCCGAACAGGAGCCCGGCGATCCCGACGAGGGTGATGGCGTGGAGACGCTCCATCCCCAGGTCGATCAGGATGCGGCTGGCAAGCTCGATCATCGCCACCAGGCTGGTCCACGCCGCGAACACGAGGGCCAGGAAGAACAGCGCCATGAAGAAGCGCCCCGCCGGGATCTGGGCGAAGAGCTGGGGCACCCAGATGAAGGTGAGCCCCTCGTTGCCCGCCCCGACGATCTCGTTCGCCGCGTCGGGCATGACGCTGAACACGGTACAGAGCACCACGATGCCCGCCAGCAGGGACATGGAGTTGTTCCCGAAGCCGATGACGAACGCGTTGAGCGCCGTGTCCTCCCGCTGCCGCATGTAGACCGCGTAGGTCAGGACCAGGCCCCACCCGGCCCCCGTGTCCCAGGCGTTCTGGGTGAGGGCCTCCAGCCAGATCCGGTAGTTGGCCAGCTCGGCCAGGTCGGGGGTGAAGAGGAAGGCCAGCCCCCGGGAGGCGCCGGGCAGCGTGAGCGCCTTGACGGCGAGGACCACCACCAGCACGACGAGGCTGGGGATCAGGAAGCGGGCGGCGGTCTCGATCCCCTTCACGCCTCTCGACACCACGAAGATCCCGAGCCCCATGGCCAACGCGTGGGTCAGGAGTGCCGAGGGCGTGGAGTGGAAGGACTCCCAGAAGGCCCCGGGCACGGCCGCCGGCACCTCGCCCCGCACGGACGCCACGAAGAAGCGGATCGTCCACCCCATCACCACGCTGTAGTAGAACATGATGGCGGTGGCGACGAGGGCGACCCACGCCCCCATCCAGGCGAACTTCGGGCCCATGGTCTCGATGAAGGCGCCCACCGGCCCGTAGCGGGTGCCCTTGCCCATCCCGAACTCGAGGATCAGGAGCGGGACGGACCACAGGAGCAGGAAGACCGCCCACGCCACCAGGAAGGAGCCCCCGCCGTTGCTGGCGGCGATCCGGGGGAAGCGCCAGATGTTCCCGGTCCCGACGGCCATGCCGAGCATGGCCAGCAGCATGCCCCACCGGGAGCTGAAGACCTCGGATTTCGACGCCACGGCGCCTCTCTTCCTGCTGGGTTCGCTGGGACTGCTCCGGGTCAACGGCTCCCGCTCTCCTCCGCCGCGTCGGCCGTCATCACGTCGGCCTCACCCGCCCCGAGGTCGTTCCAGTTGAGGAGGGCGTTCCAGACGAAGGCGAAGTTGCCGTGGTTCTGATAGCGGTGGAGCGCGTCGAAGCCGGTCAGGACCACCCACCCCTCCCCGCTGCGTGCCGCGACGACCGCGGGCTGGCCCCCCACCGCGCCGGCACTCCGTGCCACGCCGCTCAGGAGCATCTCGCCCCCGGACGCGTAGCGGACCGGCACCACCACGTCGCCGTCCTCCTCGGCGTCCTCGTCCACCGAGAAGTAGGGCCCGAACTGGTGGTACAGCGGCACCGTCTCGTCGTAGCCGTAGGCCAGCGGGTGCGTGGCGTTCTCCACCGTTCCCTTCAGGATGGAGCCCGGGATCACGGCGCTGCCGCGATCGCGCAGGTCGACGTGCCGCAGCATCCCGTACTCGACGGGCAGCGTGCCCGCGCTCCCCACGGCGATCAGCGTCCCGCCGTCCTTCACGAAGCGGGCCAGGGCCGACAGCCCGTCGTAGCCCATGCCGCCCGTCACGTCCTCGGAGCTGTCGGGGGTGCCGAGGCTCGGATACCCGGGCGTGCGGGTGTACGCGATGGGTCCGCGCTCGGGGTCGGCGCCCTGGAAGATGGACTTGGCGCTGCCACGCGCCCCCTGGTGCGGGAAGAAGACGACGTCGTAGCGCGCCCGGAGGTCGCCCAGCTCGCCGAGGCGCTCCGCGCCCACGTAGTCGTAGGGCAGTCCCGTCCGGTCCAGCGCGAAGCGGGCCCACCCTTCGTCCTGGGTCCGGGTCCAGGTGTGGAGGAGCGCCACGCGGGGGAGGTCCATGGCGTGGGTCGGCACCCCGGCCAGATCACCGGCGTCGACCCGGTGCGCGATCAGCCCGTGCTCCCGCGCCCAGGCGCCGACGTCCGCCACCGCGTCGCCGGGAACGACCCAGGCGCCCGGCGCCACCGTCACGTCGTCGCCCAGCTCCACCGCCGCCTCGGCCCCCCGGACGTCCGCCTGGCCGAGAGCCAGCCGCGCCTCGACCGACCACGCCGACGCCGTGGGCTCAACCAGCCACGTGTCTCCCCCGCCCCGGACCTCGCCCGCCAGGAGCACCTCGTCCTCGACGAGATCCATGTCGAGGTCCTGGACCGCGATGTCGTCGACCGCGTAGGCGGTGACGTTGAACATGAGCGGGTACGTCCACGCCACGTCGTCGTAGGGCGACGGCGCGTCCTCCGGGAAGTCCTGCTCGGACATGAGCGTCAAGACGAAGTTCCGGAAGGGTTGGTCCATGCGGATCACGTGGTCGCCCTCGGCGACCTCCACCTCCGCGCCCTCCTCACCGAACGTGCCGGCCTCGGTGGCCCGGTGCACCTCGATGCCCTGCCGGCGCAGCAGATTCAGCATGTACGCCGCGTCGGCCCGCCGGGCCTGGGCCGACGGCACGACGTACGCGTACGGCGCTTCGGCCGTGCCGGCGTCCAGGCTGTTCTTCGACTTGCGCCAGAAGTTGCGCAGCACCTTGGCACGGTTCTCGGCCACCAGCTCCAGCGCCGACAGCGCGGCGGACTCCATGTAGTTCGTGTTGTTCCGGAGGCTCCACAGCGTCGAGTCCCGGGGCGGGTTCGGTCGATACCACTCCACGCTGGTGGAGTTGCCGCCCAGCTCGCGCACCATGGTGTTGGGGATGCTGTTTCCGAAGGTCTCGTAGAAGCGGCCCACCGCGTTCCGCGTGTTGGTCACCCAGAGCAGGTAGCCCGGGTACCAGCCCGTGTAGAAGCCGTGGGTCCAGACGCCGGGGGCGCCCATGGAGGTGAGCTGGGTCACCTCGTAGTTGGACATCCACTGCCACTCGCTCACCGTGATGGGGTCGACCGTCGGGTTGTACGGCCCGGTCCCGGTGCTGACGTAGATGTACGGGACCGACTCGTGCAGGTCGTGGCCCACGGGGTAGCGCCAGTCCAGGAAGAGCTGGGTGAGCTCCTGGGTGAGCCGCGCCGACTGCTGCAGCCCGTCCCGGTTGTTGTCGTGGAAGATGTACTTGCCCCAGTAGGGCGGGCCCTGGACGGCGTCCTCCCGGGAGTAGGCGTCGGCGTTGTACCGCCGGTGCCAGTCCACCACCCGGTCCCGGCCGTCGGGCTCGGCCACGGGCACGATGAAGACCACCACCTCGTCGCGGATCTTCCGGATGACGGGCGCGTCCGAGACGGCCAGCCGGTACGCCATCTCCATGACCATCTCGGGCGGGCCGGTCTCGGGCGAGTGCAGCCCGGCGTAGAAGGTGTAGATGGCGGGCAGGTCGGCTACGAGGGCCTCCGCCTGCTCCTGGGACGTGCCGCGGGGGTCGGCCAGCGCGTTCAGGCCGGCCCGGATCTCCTCCAGGCGCGCCAGGTTCGCCTCGCTCCCCACCTTCACGACGGCCATGTCGCGACCTTCCTCCGTCTGCCCCAGCCGGTTGAACACGACCCGGGGGGACGACGCGGCCAGGGCCTCCATGTACCCGTAGACCTCCTCCACCTTGTGGAGCACCCCGGGCTGGCCGATGGGGTGGCCGAAGTGGTCCGTGGGCGAGACCACGTTCGAGTCCGCCGGCAGGTGATCCACGAGCTCCGTCGTGTACTCGGGCATGGTCGTCCACGACAGGATCTGCTCGGTCGACGCGACGTCGACCTCCTGACCCCACGGGGTCCGCTCGGGCACGCCCCGTTCCCGCCACCAGTCGAAGGTCTGGGGAACCGTGTCGCCCTCGGTGGTGACGCCCACCTCCTGGGCGAACGTCGGTCTCGGAAGGGCCAGCGCCAGGACGAGGACGAGGGGGAGGGCCAGGGTCGTACGGCGCGTCGACGTCATGGGAGGCTCCGGGGATGGGCGGCGCGGGCCGGGGCGTTCTCGGCGTTTGCCGGCGTGGAGAGCCTACGGCGGGACCGGAGGCCCGGCAAGCCCGGGAGCGGAAGGAGAATCCTGTTCCGCCACAACGTTCCCGCGTATTCTGGATCCCGCGGGCCCGACCCGACCGGACGCGCCGTCCGTTCGATCTCCCCCCGGAAAGGAGCCAGCCGATGTCCGCAATCCCCCTCCGCCTCCCGGCTCGAGTCCTCCTCCTCGCCACCACCCTGGCGCTCCTGCCCGCCCCGGCTCTGGCGCAGGGCGTGAGCGGCGGCGACATCGCCGAGATCGTGAGAATCCAGGTCCGCGATGGCCACCGTTACGAGTTCGAGGAGGGCGTCAAGCGGCACCAGGCGATGAGCATGGAGCAGGGCAACCCGTCGGCCTGGCTCGTGTGGGAGGTCATCACGGGCACGCGCACGGGCCAGTACGTGGCCGGAACGTTCGGCCACGCGTGGGCGGACTTCGACGTGATGCCCGACGATCCCCAGGCCATGGACCGGAGCTTCATGCAGAACATCCGGGCCCACGTGACGAAGGCCGAGGTCAGCTTCTGGACCCTCCGCCAGGACCTGAGCGCCAGCCCCCCCGGCGAGGGCCCGCCCCCGCCCTTCCTCCAGGTCTACCACTTCATGCCGACGTCCGCGGGAGTCCCGGTGGCCGAGGAGACGTTCGGCCGGGTGGTCGCGGCCGCCGAGGCGGCGCAGTGGCCGGGCGCGACGTGGTCGGTCCACCAGCTCGTGAACGGGGGCCCGAGCCCCCACTACGCCGTCGCCATCCCGGCCGAGAGCTTCGCGGACATGGAGGAGCCCTCGCCGAACATGTACGAGATGCTGATCGAGCAGATGGGAGAGGACGAGACGAACGAGATGTTCGGGGCGTTCTCCGCCGCGCTGCGAGGGGAGGACAGCGAGATCTTCGTGTTCCGCCCGGACCTCAGCTCGATCCCGGACGGAGGAATGTAGCAACCCCCGGGACGTCCCGGAGGCGCACGACGCCCCCGGCGGGCTCCTTCGCCCGCCGGGGGCGCGGCGTGTCCGGACGGGACCCGCGGGGGCCTACCGCGCCAGCCGCTCCCGCACCCAGCCCTCGACGGCATCCAACGACACCCGCACCTGCTCCAGGCTGTCGCGGTCGCGGATCGTGACCGTTTCGTCCTCGGTGGTCTGCCCGTCCACGGTGACGCACCAGGGCGTGCCCGCCTCGTCCTGGCGACGGTACCGACGGCCGATGGAGCCCGACTCGTCGTAGAAGGAGGGGATCGCCGCCGCCCGCAGCCCGTCGTGGATCTTCCGGGCGATCTCGGGCAGCCCGTCCTTCTTGACCAGCGGAAAGACCGCCACCTTCAGCGGCGCGACGCCCGGCTCGAGCCCCAGGACCACCCGCTCCTCGCCCTCCACCTCCTCCTCCCGGTAGGCGTCGGCCAGCACCACCAGCGCCGTGCGGTCGACCCCCATGGACGTCTCGATGACGTAGGGGACGTACCGGTCGCCGCCGCCGGGCTCGATGTACTCGAGCCGCTTGCCCGAGAACTCCTGGTGACGCGAGAGGTCGAAGTCGGTCCGGTTGTGGATGCCCTCGAATTCCTTCCACCCGAAGGGGAACTCGTACTCGATGTCGAACGCCTTCTTCGCGTAGTGGGCGATCTCGTCGGGGGTGTGCGCGTGGAAGCGCAGCTTCTCGCGCCGGACCCCCAGCCCCACGTGCCACTCCATGCGGTCGGCCTTCCAGCGCTCGAACCATTCCTCGTCCTCGCCCGGCTTCACGAAGTACTGCATCTCCGCCTGCTCGAACTCGCGCGTGCGGAAGATGAAGTTTCCGGGCGTGATCTCGTTCCTGAACGCCTTGCCGATCTGGGCGATCCCGAAAGGCACCTTCTGACGGGACGACTGCTGGACGTTGATGAAGTTGACGTAGATGCCCTGGGCGGTCTCGGGACGCAGGTAGACCACGGCCGAGGAGTCCTCGACGGGTCCCATGAAGGTCTTGAACATGAGGTTGAACTGCCGGGGCTCCGTGAAGACGTCCCGGCTCCCGCAGACCGGGCACTGTCCGTCCTCGATCTCCGGCAGGTCGGCCCGGAAACGGCGGTGGCAGTTCGTGCACTCCACCAGGGGGTCCGTGAAGACCTCCACGTGCTCCGACGCCTCCCACACCCTCGGGTGCATGAGGATGGCCGCGTCGAGGCCCTCGATGTCGTCGCGCTGGTGGACCATGTGACTCCACCACAGGTCCTTGATGTTCCGCTTGAGCTCCACGCCCAGTGGGCCGTAGTCCCAGACGGAGCCGGTCCCGCCGTAGATCTCGGAGGACTGGAAGATGTATCCGCGTCGCTTGGACAGCGACACGAGCTTGTCCATGACGTCGTGGTCGGGCATGGGGATGCGTCGTGGGGATGCGGGATCGTGGACGCCGGCCGGGCCGGGCGGTCGTGAACGACGGAGCCGTCCCGTGCCGGTCCGGCGCCGCCCGACATGGAGACCCCGTGCCTCCGGGGGCGTTCCGGCGCGGAGCGCCGCGGGCTCGTCGTCTTGTCGTCGCGGGAGCGCGCACCGACACTCGTACAGGGGGCGTCCCCTCGCCGGGGCGCCCGAACCTCGCCCGAGGGGGCGGGTAGAATGAAACCCAGCGGTGCCTCAGGCCGTCCAACTCTTCAGAGCAACCCAGCGCGATATGCTGACTTTCACGGACAGAGCACGGGACATGGTCCGCTCCTTCATCGACCAGAGTGATGGGGAGCTCTCCCACCTCCGTATCTCGATGCACGGGAGCCCCCTCTCGCCGCAATTCGAGCTCACCCTGGTGAGCGAGGACGAGCGGGGCGAGTCGGAGCGGGAGGTGGACCTGGGCGACTTCACCGTGCTCGTGGCGGACCGACAGGCGGCACGCCTCGAGGGCGCGACCGTCGACTTCGTCGAGCGCGTCAACGAGAGCGGTTTCGAGGTCCGTCCCCGGGAGAACGGGTCCGCCGCCGGTCGCGAGGAGGCAGGGGCGGGCGCGGAGCCCAGCGGCGCGCTCGCCGAGCGGGTGAGGGAGATCCTGGACACCCAGGTGAATCCGGCCATCGCCGCCCACGGCGGGGCCATCACCCTGGTGGACGTCCAGGACACGGAAGTCTTCGTGGAGATGACAGGTGGCTGTCAGGGCTGTGCAATGTCGCGCCTCACCCTCCGGCAGGGGGTGGAGCGAATGCTCCGACAAGCGGTTCCGGAGCTCACGGCCGTGCACGACGTCACCGACCACGCGAGCGGGGCGAACCCCTTCTACGAAGCACCGGCCTGAGGGGTCGGCAGGATCCACGGGAAGGCGCAGAAAGGGGGTCGCAGGGCTCGGCGCGGTCGCGCTGGCCGTCGTGCTCGGGTGGCTCTTGGCGTGTCCCGTCGCGGTGGCCGCCCAGGACTGCGGGCTGCTCCCCGATGACCCGGTCCAACCGGTCGCCCCACCCGTGGAGGACCCCTGCGTCGGCCACCCGACCGGCGCCCTCGTGCTGGCCGGAGGCGGCAAGCTCGACGAGGAGATCTTCCAGCGCTTCGTCGACGAGGCGGGCGGACGGCGGGCCCGGATCGTCATCATCCCCACCGCAGGTCGTGACCACGACTTCCCCGCGGAATGGAATGGCCTTCGGCCGTTCTTCGAGGCCGGGGCCTCGGACGTACGGGTCCTGCACACCCGGAACCGCGACCAGGCCGACAGCGAGGAGTTCGTCGCCCAGATCCAGCGGGCGACGGGCGTCTGGCTCATGGGGGGCCGCCCCTGGCGCCTCGTCGACGCCTACCAGGGCACCCGCGTCGTGGACGAGCTCCACCTCCTGCTTGCGCGAGGAGGCGTCGTCGGAGGGACGTCCGCCGGTGCGTCCATCATGGCCTCCTACCTGATGCGGGGCGCACCCGAGGACAACGACATCCTGATGGCGCCCGGGTACGAGCAGGGGTTCGGGTTCCTCCAGGGAGTGGCGGTGGATCAGCACGTGATCGCTCGCGGTCGCGAGCGCGACCTGCTGGAGGTGCTCCAACGCCACCCGGACCTGCTGGGCATCGGCCTGGACGAAGGTGCCGCGATCGTGGTCGAGGGTGATCGGGCGGAGGTGGTGGGCCGCGGCCGCGTCGGTTTCTACGACCCGGCCACCCCCATCCGGCTCCTCTGGTGGCTGGAGCCCGGCGAGAGCTACGACCTGGGAGACCGCCGCAAGGTGGCCGAACCGGCCCCCCGGGAGAACGACCCGCCCCTGGGCTCGATCCACGTCCCCTGAACGGCCCGGCCGGTACGGCCCGGGCTCCCCGCCGTCGAGGCCCTCGGGCCCGTCAGCCGGGGGC
>JASFUL010000036.1:0-19493 GCA_050050315.1 Gemmatimonadota bacterium | reverse complement strand
GGCGTTGGCCTTTCAGGAGGCGCTCGGGCTGCGGGGCGAGATCGTGTCCTCCGAGCGCGCACGAGCCGTCCACGCCGGCGTCCACGAGGACGTTCCCTCCTGGCTCTGGCTCCCCGACGAGGCCCAGGTCGACGCCCAGCGCCTCGCGGTGGCCCTGGGGGACGCCGTGAAGGGAGCCGGGGCGCGACTCCTGGCCGGAGCCGAGGTGGTCGGGGTGACGTCGTCGTCCGGTCGGGTGCGAGGGGTCCGGCTCGCCGACGGCTCGCGGCTCTCCGCGGATCGGGTCGTCCTCGCCGCCGGCGCCTGGACGGCGGGGATCGAGGGCCTCCCCCGGGAGCTTCCGGTCCGCCCCGTCCGGGGCCAGATGCTCCGGCTGCTCCCGGACCCCCCGCCCCCCTGGACCCTCGTGGCGGACCACGCCGCCCACTACCTGGTGCCGCGGGTGAACGGCACCGTCCTCGTCGGGAGCACCATGGAGGACGTGGGCTTCGAGGCGGCGGTCACCGAGGAGGGGCGGGACGCCCTCGTGGACGCCGCCACCTCCCTCATCCCGGCGCTCGAGCACGCCCGCATCGTCGAGTCGTGGGCGGGGCTCCGCCCCATCAGCGCGGACCGGTGGCCGGTTCTCGGCCCGGACCCCGCCCTCGAGGGGCTCTTCTGGGCGGCCGGCCACGGTCGCAACGGGATCCTGTTCGCTCCCCTCGTCGGGCGCTCGGTGGTGGACCTCGTGCTGGACGGCCACAGCGAAGTGGCGTGGGAGCCGTTCGCCGTGACGCGGTTCGACCCGAGCGCCTGACGGCACCCGGCCCCTCCGTCCGACCTCCCGGGCGGAAGGCCCTGGGACCTCTCGTCGGGCCCGAAGCGCTCAGCCCGTCATCGCCGCTGCAGCCACCACTCGTCCTCGAGGATCGAGACGTCCCGCCGTCCGACCTCCCGGCCGTCCACGGTCATCACGACCGTGTACTCTCCGGCGGGTGCCGGCGAGGACTCGTAGCGCACCTCCTCCGGGTCGATCTCGCGGCCGAAGCGCCGGAAGCGCTCGACCATGTCGTCGATGTCCTCCTGGCTCCGCTCCTCCTGCCGATCCATCTCCCAGACCACCTCGTGGAGGCCGGCTCCGCTCTCGCCTTCCAGGGTGGCGATCGGCACGTCCCCGTGGTGGACCCTCAGGGTGACGTCGCCGGCCGCCTCCGCCCCGAGGTAGTAGTACAGCTGAACACCCGCGGGCTCGCTCTCGCCCTCGTAGTTCGACGACGCGTAGTTCGTGCGGTCGTCGGCCACCCACCGCACCTTCGACTCGGGCGCGAAGAGGTGGGCTCCCGAGGCCAGCACCTCGGGTGTGACCTGGGCGAGGGCGCCGATGTCGGCGATGTAGATGCCCCGGCCGTGCGTGGCCACCACCAGGTCGTCCTCCCGGGGGTGGATCTTCATGTCGTGCACCGGATTCACCGGCAGGTCGTTGCGCATGGGGGTCCAGCTCGCGCCGCCGTCGATGGAGACGTGCACGCCGAAGTCGGTGCCGACGAAGACGAGGTCCGGGTTCTCGGGGTGCTGTCGCACCACGTTGACGGGTCCCTCGGGCAGGCCCCCGGAGAGGTCCGTCCACGTCTCGCCGTAGTCCGTGGTCTTCCAGACGAGGGGGCGGAAGTCGTCCCGGCGGTACCCGGTTTCGGACACGAACGCCGTTCCCGGGTCGTGATCCGACGCCTCCACGCGACTCACCCAGTACTCGGGGTTCCCGGGGATGTGGTCGTTCAGAAGCGTCCACGTCTCGCCGCCGTCCCGGGTGACCTGGACGTTGCCGTCGTCGGTCCCGACCCACAGGACGTCGGGGTCGATGGGCGACTGGGCGATCGTCGTGATCGTGGCGTACTGGATGTTGCCGTCACCACCCTTGCCCGTCGTGAGCGTCGCCGGGTCGGCCTTCGTCAGGTCCGGGCTGATCACCTCCCAGCTCTCGCCCTGGTTGTCCGAGCGGAGAAGCACGTTGCCGGCGTGGAAGACCGTCCGGCAGTCGTGGGGGCTCACCAGGATGGGCGCGTTCCAGTTCCACCGCATCTCGTCGTCGTCGTACCGCACGCCGGCTCTCTCACCGGTCCAGAGGTCGGTCCGCGTGATCGGGCCGAACTGGGACTCGTTATAGAGGTAGCGGTCGTTGCAGCCGAACTCGTTGTACATGCCGTCCCCGCCCCCGACCCGCTCCCACATCTCGAAGTAGACCGGGCCGCCGGCGGGGTTGGTGTGGGGACCCATGTGCGAGCCGTTGTCCTGGAGCCCGCCGGCCACCCGGTACGGCCGGGACATGTCGATGCCCACGGCGTAGAACTGGGCCAGGGACTGGAAGTCCGGGTGGTACCAGTTCTCCCCGCCGTCGTAGCTGACGCCCATCCCGTGGTCGTACCCGAGGATCATGTGGTCGGAGTTCTGCGGGTCGATCCACAGCATGTGGTCGTCACCGCCGAAGTCGAGGGGCCGGCGCTCCCAGGTCTCCCCGCCGTCGTACGTCCCCCACGACGCCGCCGACAGGACGTGGACCACGTCGGGGTCGTTCGGGTCGACGATGATCTGGCCGTAGTAGTAGGCGGGCGCGCCGCCGATGGACATCGTGTCGGGGCTCACCTTGCGCCAGCTCGCCCCGGCGTCGTCGGAGCGGTACACCTCGCCCCCGACCATCCCGTCGCTCGACTGGTGGTCGAGGAGCTCCTGGCGGCGCTCCTCGTCGCCCATTCCTTCCTTGTTGGCGTTCTCGATCGTCAGATAGACGATGTCGCCGTCCCGCTCGTAGACGTCGACGCCGATGCGGCCGAGCATGCCGGCCGGCAGTCCGTTTCCGAGCATCTCCCAGCTGTCCCCGCCGTCGGTCGACTTGTAGACCCGGCTCCCGGGTCCGCCCAGGTCGAACGTGAACGGGAGCCTCACCTTGTCGTACGAGGCGGCGTACAGGACGTCGGGGTCGTCGGGGCTCATGGCGACGTCGACGACGCCGATGGTCCGCCCCTCCACGACCGGCGCCAGGACCTGCTCCCAGCTCTCCCCGCCGTCGGTGGTGCGGTAGAGGCCCCTCTCGGGATTCTCCGAGTAGAGGTGACCGAGGGCCGCCACGTAGACGCGGTCCGGGTCGGTCGGATGCACCAGGACGCGACCGATGTGATGCGACTCGGGCAGTCCCAGGTGCCGCCAGGTCTCGCCGGCGTCGTCGCTGCGGTAGACGCCGTCCCCCCAGTACGTGCTGCGGGAGTTGTTGGCCTCGCCCGTGCCCAGATAGAGGACGTCCGGGTCCGAGGGCGCCACCGCGATGGCCCCGATCGAGAATACGTCCTGGTCCGTGAAGAGCGGCTCGAAGGTGACGCCGGCGTTCGTGGTCTTCCACAGGTGCCCCGAGCCGGTGGCCACATAGAACGTGTAGGGGCGCTGGCTCGGCACGGCGATATCCACGAACCGGCCGCTCTGCCGCGTCGGGCCGAGGGTCCGGTAGTCGAATGCGGTGAGCAGCTCCTCGGTGAGGCCCTGGCCCGAGACGCACGGGGGATGCAGTCCGAGCGCCGGGACCGCGAGGAGGAGGCCGGACAGGAGGGGGTGTCTCCGTATCTCCATGGGGTCGTGTCCGTCTGGGAGTGGGTTCGTCACGAGCGTGGGGCACGATAAGGCCGCGCCCCTCCGTCCGCGACCGCGACATCCGGGGGACACGCGGGGGACCGGCGGCGCTGAGGTTGGGGACCCGACCCCCCGCCCGCGGACCCGAAGACGGAGGGCGCTCCGGCTCCGTGGGGCCACGACCTGGCACGATCTGAGGAACCGGGATGCAGTCGGGTCCGCGGGGGCGGCGGAGCGGGCCTCAGAGGGAGGCGTTCGCCGGAGCTCCGCCCCGACCCCCTAGGAGCCTGCCCCCGTGGCGCAGGGCCAGGAACGCCGCGAGGACCCAGAGGCCCAGGACGAGCTCACCGCCCACGAGGAGCGGAGAGCGCGACGTCCACACCAGCCCGAGGACCGAGAGGGTCGCGTTGAAGGAGGCGTGGAAGAGCATGGGCGGCAGCAGGCTGGACCCGGTGCCGTTGTAGAGCCAGGTGAAGATCACCGACAGGGGGAGGGTGCCCAGGGTCATCGCGGCAGGATAGATGAACGCTCGGAGGTCGCCTTCCAGCAGGATCCGCCAGAAGTCCGGTCCTGTGTGCCAGAAGCCCCAGAGAAGCCCCACGACCAGGCTGGCGCGGAGGGGCGAGACCCGGTCCTGGAGTCGGGGAAGCAACCAGCCGCGCCAGCCGAACTCTTCGGACACGGGGCCCGTCACCAGGGAGAAGACCACGAAGTTGGCCAGCGCGAGCCATGGGCTCGCCCGGACGAGCCGCCGGAGGAGCGCGATCGGTCCCAACGAGGGGTGGGGCGTCGAGTCGATGGCGTAGACGCCACCCCCGCCGAACGTCTCGGCGTAGCGGGCCGGCCACCTCGCCAGCGCGTCCCACCCGGGGACGTCATGGCCCAGGAGCGCGTGCAGGAGGACCCAGCCCAGGGCCATGGCCGGCACGGTGAGCAGCGAAACCGCCCACCAGCCGACGTGCAGGCGCCAACGAAGCGCCTGGTCGAGCAGTCGTCTGGCCCCGCCCCGTCCCTCCCGACGGAGGACGAGCAGGAACGCCGCCGCGCTGGGGCCGAACTGAGCGAGCAGGGGGATCTCCCAGGGCACCACGAACGCGACGAGACCGGCGCGACTGGCGGCGAACGGGATCCATCCCGCCCACGAGAGGCCCAGCGCCAGCAGATAGAAACGGGTCACCGATCTCCGCATCTCAATCGCTCCCGCTCGACTCACGCATCGCTTCCCTACCCCTCCCGCGGACGCCTGGCGCCGCCCCCGCGGCTACCCTATGGTCGGGACACCCGATCCGACCCCCAGCCAGGGAGGCTCCCATGCTCGGTGCACGTCGTCTCACGCCCGTCGCTTCGGCGGTGGTGGCCCTCCTCGTCGCCCTTCCGGGCGCGGCCCAGGAGAAGCCGCCCCTGACCGTGGACGACTACGGCGGCTGGAAGACCATCGCCTCCGTGGACCTCTCTCCCGACGGGTCGTGGATGACGTATGGTTACGAGCCCCTCGAGGGGGACGACACCCTTTTCGTGAAGTCCCTCGACGGAAACGCGGTGCATGCCGTCCCGCGGGGCTCGTCGCCGGCGTTCTCCGACGATGGCCGCTGGGTCGGCTATCTGGTCGCGCCGCCGGAGGAGGAGGGCGAAGGAGGGAGTGGGCCTCCGGGCCGGCGTCCGGGGAGCGGCGCCGAAGGAGAGCGGACCGGACCGCCGCCCCGCACCCTGGTTCTCCGGCACCTGGCCACCGGCGACTCGGTCACCTTCGCCGACGTCGCCTCGTTCTCCTTCCCCGCCAACGCCGGCGTCGCCCTCGTCCGCAAGCGCGGGCCGGGCCGGGAGGCCGAGCACGAGGGCGCCGACCTGGTGGTCCACAGCCTGGACGCCGGAACGTCGCTCAACCTCGGCAACGTCTCCGACTTCGGGGTCAACGAGCCGGGCTCGCACCTGGCGTACCTCGTGGACGCCGAGGACGATGCGGGCAACGGCCTCTACCTGCTCGAGCTGGCCACGGGGACGATCACCCCGCTGGATACCGAGGCGGCGACCTACGCCGAGCTGGCCTGGAACGAGGACGGTGACGCGCTGGCGGCGCTCCGGGGGAGCGTCCCCGACGGGATGGAGCAGCGGGCCAACGCCCTCCTCGTCCTGGACGATCCCGGGCGGCCCGCCGGGATCCGCCGGCTGGACCCCGCTGCGGTCGAGGGGTTTCCGGAGGGGTTCGTCCTGAGCGAGCTGGGGGGACTCCGCTGGAGCGACGACGGACGACGGATCTTCCTGGGGATCAAGGAGCAGGGGGAGGAGCGGAAGGCGCGCGAGGGCCGCGCGGACGTCGACGTCTGGCACTGGAACGACGTGGACGTCCAGTCGATACAGAAGGTCCGGGCGGAGCGGGAGCGCAACCGGACGTGGGACGCCGTGGTGAACGTCACCGGGGGCGACCTGCGCTTCGTCCGACTCGCCGACGAGGCCCTCGAATCGGTATCTCCAGCGGG
This sequence comes from Gemmatimonadota bacterium, assembly GCA_050050315.1. Lineage (GTDB taxonomy): Bacteria > Gemmatimonadota > Gemmatimonadetes > Longimicrobiales > Gaopeijiaceae > JASFUL01. Next base: position 13,422 of record JASFUL010000036.1, on the reverse strand, counting down.
GGAGTCGCGCTGGGGAGTCGGCCGGGATCCGCACCCGTACGAGCGGGAGATCTCGTGGGGAGGCAGCCGGGCCGACTACTGGCGCGTCGACCTGGAGACCGGGGAGCGGACGCCCATGGCCGAGGGGATCGGTCGACAGATGGGCACGTCCCCGGACGGTCAGTGGTGGCTCTTCCTGCGGGACGAGGAGGTCCTCGCCCGGCGGCTCGCAACGGGAGACGAGGTGAACCTAACGGCCGCCACCGGGATCGACTTCGTCGACCGCCAGGACGACCATCCGTACGAGTTGCCCGTGTACGGCGTCGCCGGCTGGAGCGAGGACGGGGACGTGCTCCTCTACGACCGCTTCGACGTGTGGGTCGTGCCCCTGGACGGAGGGGAGGCGACGAGCCTCACGGGCGGGCTCGGTGCCCGGGACGGCATCCGGTTCCGCGTCACCGAGTTCCGGGAGAGCGGAGAGGGAGGCGGGGGGTTCGGGCGCTTCGGGGCGGGGGGACGCGACGAGCCCATCGATCTCGAGCAGCCGGTGCTGCTGGACGCGTACGGCGAGCGGACGAAGAAAGGCGGGTTCTGGCGGGTGGAGCGGGGCGGGGAGCCCGAGCCCCTCCTCTGGGTCGACGAACAGGTGGGGCGGCCGCTGAAGGCCGACGCCGCCGACAGGATCGTCTTCACCCGGGAGACGTTCGTCCAGTTCCCGGACTACTGGGTGAGCGACACGGACTTCGACGATCCCCGGCGCGTCACCGACGCGAACCCCCAGCAGGACGACTTCGCCTGGAGCCCCGGCCGCGTGCTCATCGACTACGTGGACGACCGGGGGAACGAGCTCCAGGCGACGCTGGGCCTCCCCGCCGGCTACGTCGAGGGCGAGCGCTACCCGATGCTCGTCTACTTCTACGAGACGATGAGCGAGCGTCACCATTCGTGGCAGGGCCCGCGCTACGACGACCGGCCCCACATGGCGAGCTACGCCAGCAACGGCTACCTCGTGCTCCAGCCGGACATCGTCTACACCATCGGGAAGCCGGGCTCGTCGGCGCTGGACGACCTGACGGCCGCCGTGGAGAAGGCGATCGAGCTCGGCTACGCCGACCCGGACCGGATCGGGCTCCAGGGACACTCCTGGGGCGGCTACCAGTCGTCCTTCGTCGTGACCCAGACCGACCTCTTCAGCGCGGTCGTCACCGGCGCCCCACCCACCAACCTCGTCTCCTTCTACAACACGCTCTACAAGCGGATCGGCTCGGTTCAGCAGGGGATCACCGAGGTCGGCCAGGTCCGCATGGGGACGACCCCGTTCGAGGACTTCGACCTCTACGTGTCCCAGTCACCGGTCCACCAGGCGGAGAACATCTCGACGCCCTTCATGATCCTGCACGGCACCGACGACGGCGCCGTGGACTGGCTCCAGGGGCTCGAGTACTACAACATGGCGCGGCGCCTCGGGAAGGAGGTGATCCTCGTCTCGTACCCGGGTGAGCCGCACCACCTGGACGAGAAGGACAACCAGATCGACTTCCAGATCCGGATGATGCAGTTCTTCGACCACCACCTGCGGGACGCCCCGGCGGCGAAGTGGATGGTGGACGGCGTGGACTACGTGGACCGGGAGTACGCGGACGTCCGGGAGATGGTGGACGGGAGCCGCTGGGGGAAGGCGGAGGAGGCGGTGACCGAGGAGGGCGCCGGGGGCGGCTGAGCCGCGGGCTCGCGCGACGACCGGGCGCGCTCCGGAGGGCGCGCTCGCTACCCGCCGGCCACCGCGATCAGGCTGCGCGGATCCACGCTGGTGGTCCCGTAGCGGACCACCCAGTGGAGGTGGGGGCCGGTGACCCGCCCCGTGGCGCCCACCCGGCCGACGGGCGTGCCGGCCCGGACCGTGTCGCCCTCCTCCACCAGCGGTTCGCTCAGGTGGAAGTAGCCGGACAGCAGCCCGGCCCCGTGGTTCAGGTAGACGATGTTCCCCGCCAGGAGGAAGTCGTCCACCAGCGCCACCACCCCGCCGGTCACCGCCACCACCGTGTCGCCGGGCTCGCCGTCCAGGTCGAGGCCCAGGTGGCGGCTCGAGACCTGTCCGTTGAAGATCCGGCCGTTGCCGAACCCGCTGGTCACCCGGGCGTCCCGGGGCAGCGTCATCTCCGCCGACCAGAGCCGGGGCGTCACGCCCGCGAGGCGCGAGACTTCCCGGGCCTTCTCCCGGTCCCGATCCAGGCGCGCCTGTCGCTCCGGGCTCAACGGCCCTCCCAGCTCCGGCGCGACCGTGAGCTCCTCGTGCCGGAAGGCCCCCGGGGCCACCGGAACCCCTACGGTGCGGGTCGCGGCGGTGCCGTCGCTCGCCAGGAGACGGAGCGTGACGTCCACCTGGCCCTCGGCGTCCACCGGGACGGGAGCCAGCGATTCGAACGCGCCGTTCGGGACCCGGGTGAAGTGGAGCACCTCTCCGCCCGCCTCGCCCGTGACCTCCGTCAGTCCGTCTCCCGCGTCAGGTCGCACGCGGACGCGGAAGAGGGTGCCCTGGGCCGGGCGCTCCGGCTCCCACGTGATCTCCGGGGGCGGAGCGCTCGCGGGTCCGCGCTCCGGCGGCACGGCGGCGATCGCGGCGAGCGCGACGACGACGGTCGCGACGGCCGCCCTGGAGAGGCCGGCGAATTCCAGGCGGGGGGTCATGCCGGTCGAGCCTCCTCGGGGTGGCGGGGGCCGGGCCATTCTCCGCCGGCACCCGCCCTCTCGGGTCACTCCGTCCTCAACGCGCGCATCGGATCGACGGCGGAGGCGCGTCGCGCCGGAATGTAGCTCGCGGCCACCGCCACGACGAGCATCAGGAGCGAGACGGCCACGTAGGTGGGAACGTCGATCGCCTCGACGCCGAAGAGCAGGCTCTCGAGCACCCGCGTGAGCGCGACCGCGACGACGACGCCGAGGCCGACCCCGAGGCCGGCGACGCGGCCGCCCTGGGCGACGACCATGCGCCGCAGCTCCCTGACCTCGGCTCCCAGCGCCATCCGGATCCCGATCTCCCGGGTGCGGCGGGAGACCACGTAGGAGAGCACCCCGAAGAGCCCGACGGCCCCGAGGATCAACGCCAGCCCCGCGGCGACGGCGAGGGTGAGCATCGTGAACGAGAGGCGGCTCGCGGACCGCGCGGCCAGCCCTCTCATCGTGAAGACCCGGTACATCGGCGCCTGGGGCGCCACCTCCCGGACGAGCTCGCGCACGTCCGGGGCGATCGCCTCGGCCCGGGAGGTCCGCACGACGTAGGCGGGGGTGCCGACGACCCACGTCCGCTCCGCGAAGCCCACCATCGGGAGGTAGAGCATCGGGTCCGGACGCTCCTGGCGGAGGTCGCTCAGGAGGATGTCCTCCACGACCCCCACGATCCGGACCCAGTTGCCGCTGGAGTCGGCCGCGACCCGGAGCCGTCGGCCGAGCGGTGACCCCTCCGGCCAGATCAGCTCGGCCGCGGACTCGCTGACGATCGCCTCGACCTCGGCCGGCACCTGGTCGGAGCGTTCGAGGTAGCGGCCGCTCAGGAGCTGGATGCCCATGGTCCGGAAGTAGTCGCCGCCGACCATGGTGAACCGGATCATCGGTTGTGGCGCGTCCTCGCCCGCCATCGCCTCGCCCACGACCTGGATGGCGCCCGCGCCCTCGTCCAGGGGCAGGGTGTTGGCGAGGCCCACCCGCTCGACGCCCGGGAGCGCCGCCAGCCGGTCCATGAACAAGTAGTGGAAGCGGGCGAAGGTGGGGGCGTCCGTCAGGCCGTGCTCCCGCGGGTCGGGGGCCGCCTGGAAGGTGAAGATGTCTTCGGTGTCGTAGCCCGGGTCCACCTCGTGGAGGGCCCGGAAGCTCTGCAGCAGCAGCCCCGACGAGACCAGCAGGACGAGCGCCGCCGAGGTCTGGAGGACCACGAGGCCGTCGCGCAGGAGGTGGTTCGGTCCCGACCCCACCCGGCCGGTCTCGCGCAGCCCCCCCGCGAGCTGGGGGTTGGAGAAGCGGATGGCCGGGAGGAGACCCGCCAGGAGGGCGGCGAGCAACACGACGCCGGCCGTGAAGAGCAGCGCGGTGGCGTCGATCCGGACCGCCTCGAGACGGGGGATACCCTCCGGCGCGGCTCCCACGAGCAGGGGCACGCCCAGCCACGCGAGGGCGATGCCCCCGAGGCCTCCGACGGCCGAGAGGATGAGCGTCTCGCTCATCTGGGACCGGACGAGGCCCACGCGACCGGCGCCCAGCGCCCGACGGATGGCCAGATCCAGCCTGCGGCCCTCGGCCCGCACGATCAGGAGGTTCGCGACGTTCGCGCACGCGACGAGGAGCACGATCACCACGGTGCCGAGGAGGATCCAGAGCGGGGCCTCGATGTCACCGACGAGCTCCTCCTCCAGGGAGCGCACGACGGGGCGGTGTCGATCGATGATGTCCGCGTACGCCGGCGGGCCGCCGAAGCGTTCGGGCAGACGCTTCGCCAGGACGTCGAGCTCGGCTACGAGGGCGTCGTGATCCACCCCGGGTGCCACGCGTCCGACCAGGTTCAGGCCGAAGCCTCCTGGACGGATCGGCTCGGTCGGCAGGTCGTGGATCCAGAGCGACGTCCTCGCCTCGGGGAAGCGGAACTCGGGCCCCATGACGCCCAGGATGTCGACGAGGCGGCCCGAGACCTCGATGGCGCTCCCCAGCACCGCCGGGTCGGCGCCGAACCAGCTCGTCCAGAGCCAGTGGCTCAGGACCGCCACCTGGCCCTCCTCGTCCGCCTCGGTCGGCAGCCGCCCGATCTCTGGCGTGACGCCGAGGGTCGTGTACAGCGAGGGCGACGCCGCGGACACGAACAGCCGCTCGACGTTCTCGCCCGCGCGCACGGTGGTCTGGCCCTCCTGGAAGAGCGCCAGGTCTTCCAGCGCCGCCGCGTTCTCCCGGTACTGGACGTAGAACTCCGTCCCGACGCCGAACTCCTCCGGGAGATCCGACCCCGGCGCCGTGCCCCGGATCGACACGAGACGGTCGGGGTCCGGGAAGGGCAGGGGTCGGATGAGGACCGTGTCGACCACGCTGAAGACCGCCGTGTTCGCCCCGATGGCGAGGGCCAGCGTCACGATCGTCACGACCGCGAACCCGGGCGAGCGGACGAGGCCACGGGCGCCGTGCGCGAGCTCCCTGCTCCAGGCTTCCAGGACGTGCCGCATCTCCCACCTCCCCTGTTCGTGAGTCCGGACGCGCTCGCCCAGGAAGCGGACGGAGAAGGAGAGCGCCTCCCTCCAGTACCAGAGCCCGGCTCGCAGACGCCCCCGCTCCGCGCAGCGCCGCGCGAACACCTCACGGAGGTCTCCGACGATGGGCGCCCGATCCTCCTCCGGAAGCGTGACCTCCAGGAGTCTCCTCGCTCCCCCGGGTGGGTCAGGTCTAGGCGTCAAGCCGGGTCCCGCAGCGCCGGATCGATCCCCTCCCACATCGCGTCCATGAGCCGGCGCGACTCCCGAAGCTGCTCCAGTCCCTCCGGCTCCACCTCCACGCACCGCCTGGGCTTCCCCCCGCGCTCGGGGATCGGGGCGCTCATCCAGGACGAGAGCAGGCCCTTCCGCTCCATGCGGCGGAGCGTCACGTAGACGGCCGACCGTGACACGGACCGGCCCGTCCGTCGCTCGATCTCGTCGACGATGGGCACTCCGTACACCTCGCCGTCCAGGTGCAGGATGGCGAGGAGGACCATCTGCTCGAACTCACCGAGACCCTGGTGGGACACCCGTCCTCCTTCGTGTGCGGCGCGGGGGGACCGGGCCGTGGGTCGGACCGCGGACACGCGTCCCCCTCCCCGCCCCGGTACCCGGGGACGAACGGCGCGCCGGCGTCCCCGCTTCGATTACAACGTCAACATAATGCGTCCGGGAAGCCCTCGGCACAACGATGTCGTCGCGCGGGGGGGATGCGTCTCGTCCGGTCGGCGGGGACGTGGGCGGGCGTGTGCGGATCACTCTCCCCGGAGCACGGTGGCCGGATCGACTCCCGTCGCCCGCCGGGCCGGCAGCCACACGGCGAGCCCCGCCACCACGACCAGGAAGGCCACCACCCCTCCGTAGGCGGCGAGGTCCGTGACCTCCACCTCGTAGAGGAAGCCCTCCATGACACGGGCGAGTGCCGCGCCTCCGGCCAGTCCCAGGACGATCCCGGTCCCCACCAGCTTCCCGCTCTGGCCCAGGACCATCGCCAGCACCTCTCCCCGCCCCGCTCCGACGGCCATGCGCAGTCCGATCTCCCGGGTGCGGAGGGAGAACGTGTACGACACGACCCCGTACAGGCCGACCGCCGCCAGCAGCAGGGCGACCCCCGTGAAGGTGCCCAGCAGCGTCATCAGGAAGCGGCGTCGTCCCTCGGACGCCGCCGCGACGGCCGCCAGCGTGCGCACGTGCGACAGGGGCACGGCTGGATCGAGGCGCCCGAGGACGCGGCGCATCTCCGCCGCCGGTGGCGCTCCGCCCTCGTAGTGGACGACCAGCGTCATCCGGCGCGGGGAGGCCATGGGGAGCTCGACCGGAGGGAAGTAGAGGAGCGCGCCCGGCTCGCTGGAGAGGGAACGGTTCCGTACGTCGGAGACGACCCCCACCACCTCGCGCCACACCGCCGGGCCCAGATTCACGTTGACGAGACGGCCCACCGCGCTCTCCCCTGGCCAGAGCCCGCGGGCGGTCGACTGGCTCACCAGCACCACCGGGGGCGCGCCGGGGTCGAGATCCGACCAGCGGATCCCCCGGCCTTCGACCACCTCCATCCCCATGGCGTCCAGCCAGCCGGGGCTCACGAGGTTGTAGTCGGCGAAGCGGACGCCGGCCTCCTCCTGGCCCCGCACCTCGTATCCCCAGTTCACCGTGCCCCCCAGGGGGAGCCACTGGGCCAGCCCGACGCCCCGGACCCCGGGCGAGGCCTCGAGCTCCTCGACCAGCGACCGGTAGAAGGCCGCCCGAACGTCGGCCTCCCCGTATCGATCGGCCGGCAGGGCCACCGAGCCCGACACGCGGTCCTCCGTGCGGAAGCCGGGATCCACCGCTCGGAGCTTCCACAGGGAGTGGAGCAGCAGCCCCGACCCCAGGAGGAGCACCGCGGTGAGCGCCACCTCCGACACCACCAGGGCCCCCCGTACGCCCGCTCGGCCGTCGGTGCCGCTTCCGCGTCCCCCTTCCACGAGAGCGCCGCGGAGGTCGCGCCTGGCGACCCTCGCCGCGGGGATCAGCCCGAAGATCACGCCGGTGGCCAGGGACACGGCCAGGGTGAAGAGGAAGACGCCGCCGTCCAGGGCGGCGTGGCTCGGGAGGGGGACGTTGGCGGGGGCGAGGGGACGGACCAGCTCCAGGGCCCAGCTTCCCAGCAGCGCTCCGGCGAGTCCCCCCGCCAGGGCCAGGATCACGCTCTCGGAGAGGAGGATGCCGACGAGCCTTCCGCGGCTGGCGCCCAGGGCGGAGCGGACCGCGAGCTCCCGGCGCCGGGATTCGGCGCGGACCAGGAGGAGGTTGGCCAGGTTCGCGCAGGCGATGAGGAGGACCAGGCCCACCGAGCCGAGAAGCATCGTCAGGCCCGGGCGAACGTCCCCGTAGAGGTGCTCCCGGAGGGGGACCAGACGCACTTCGTGGGCCTCGGAGGTCGCGTCGGGAAAGGCGCCGCGGAAGCCGTCCACCACCTCGGTCAAACGTGCCTCGGCGCCCGCCCGGGTCATGTCCGGATCCAGCCGGGCGAGGATCAGGCTGTTGTTGTTCACGGCGGACGTGGCGTCGAGCCCGGCCGGATCGATGCGCTTGGTGATCCAGAGCTCCACCCCGGGCAGGAGGAGCTCGAAGTCCGGAGGCATGACCCCCAGGATCTCGGCGGGTCGCCCGTCGACGACGAGGGTGCCGCCGACCGCGTCCGGGTCCGCTCCGAAGCGGCGGGTCCAGAGTCCGTGGCCCAGGACCACGGCGGGAGGCGCGCCCGGGGCGTCGTCCTCGGGCGTGAATCCCCGGCCGAGCACGGGGCTCACGCCGGTCGTGCCGAAGAAGTCTCCCGTCACCCGGGCGACCGTGACCCGCTCGGGTCGGTCTTCCCCGCCCACGTTCACCGCCGCCGGGCTCAGGGCCGTCACGGACTCGAAGGGTCCGTACTCCTGGAACGCCAGGAAGAAGGGGTGCGAGAACGCGGCGAACCCACCCCCGGCCGAGGGGTCCGGCACGTTGTACGGGACCACCAGACGTTCGTCGTCGGGGAAGGGGAGGGGGTCCAGCCAGGCCGCGTCGACGATCGAGAAGATGGCCGTGTTGGCGCCGATCCCCAGGGCCAGGGTCATGACGGCCACCAGCGTGAAGCCCGGCCGCCTGAGCAGTCCCCGACACACCTGACCGACGTCCTGCATCGTCGCACCCATCGTCGTCCTCCCCGCGTCCCCGTGTCGTCCGATCTCGCCGAGGCGCGCCCCACCGCCCTGGACCGCCAGGTCCCGGAGGGTCCGCGCCAACGCCCTCGCGGTCGCGGCCGCGCCTCGCCGCCGCGCCTCCTTCCAGGTGGCGGCGAACATCGCCACCATCTCCTCTCCGTACCCCTTGCGGATCCGCCGCGGAAAGACCCGCAGGGCCATCCGGTAGAGCCGTACGACGGCGGGCTCTCTCCGGCTCACCTGCCGCGTCCGCCTTCCAGGAGCCCGGCCCGGCGGGCGGTCCCGTCCAGGAGAGCGTCCAACCGCGACGCCTCGGCCTGCACCACGGCCCGTCCCAGGTCGGTCAGCCCGTAATACTTCCGCCGCGCGTCCTCACCCTCTTCCGCTGCCGGCGTCGGCACCTCCTCGAGGACCCCGTCTTCGACCAGCCGGGCGATGCTCCGGTAGAGCGAGCCGGGGTCCAGGGTGACCGCCCCGCCCGAGCGTTCCTCCACGTCCATCTTGAGCCCGTATCCGTGGGCCGGTCCCTCGAGGAGGGACAGGAGGATCGCGAAGACCCTGGGGTTCAGGGGCAGGAAGGTGTCGGGTCCGGGAGCGCTCATCGATGTCCTCTGTCCGATGCCTACAGGCAAAAGACATATAGTTGCCCGGAGAACACGCGTCAAGAACCGGGGACGGCGTGCGCACCCTTGCACTCGGCGCCCGGAAGGCCGATGAGTAGCGGGCGAAGTCGATTGCCAACCCATCCTCGAGCGCGGGACCCCGCATGGTCCGGTCCGGACAGGCAGCCAGCGAATACGCGGCGTTGGCCCTGGAGCGCGTGGAAGTCGTGCTGGGGCGCCAGGCCGTCCGGCTGCAGGACTTCGCGACCGACCACACGATGCTCGTCGCGGTCCTCGTGGGCCTGGTGGTCTTCTTGATCCTGCGCCCGCGCCGCCGCTGACCGGGTCCCTCCCGGCCCGCGGCTCAGATCGACCTCAGGGCCTCCACGGGGTCGGCCTCGGCGGCACGGCGGGCGGGAACCCAGGCCGCGACCGCCGCCAGGACCGTGAGGACCAGGGCCGCGGCGGCGAACGACGCCGGGTCGAGAGCCGGGACGCCGTAGAGGAGCCCCCCGAGGAGGGGAGCCCCGGCCAGCGCCACTCCCAGGCCGGCGGCGACTCCCAGCGCCACCGTCCCCAGGGTCCGGAGGACGACCCTCCGGACGAGCCTGCCCCGTTCGGCTCCCAGGGCCACGCGGATGCCCATCTCGGCCGTCCGCCGCGCCACGCTGAACGAGACGACGGCGTAGACGCCCACGCTCGCGAGCAGCACCGCCAGCAGCGCGAACGCGCCGAGCAGGGCCGCGGTCAGGCGGGGAACCAGGAGCGCCTCCCCCATCTGGTCCCCCATCGTGCCGAGCCGCGACAGGGGCAACGTCGGATCGACCCGTCCGAGCTCGGCCCGCATGGGGGCGAGGAGCGTCGACGCGAGGCCCGTGGTCCGCGCCACGACGTACCCGGCGGTCAGGCCGGTCCTCCCGGCGGGGAAGTAGATCATGGGGGTGGGGCGCTCGTCGAGGCGCTCGACCGAGTGGTCTCCCACGACCCCGATCACCGTGCGCCACCCGTCCGGCGCGGACTGGGGTCGCAGGCGACGCCCGATCGGGTCGACGCCGCCCCAGAAGCGCCGCGCCGCGGTCTCGTTCACCAGCACCACCCGCTCCCCGCCGGGCCCGTCGTCGGGACCGAACGCCCGTCCTTCCACGACCGGAACGTCGAGGACGTCGAAGTACCCCTCTCCCACGAGGGCGTAGTCGAGCTCCACGGCGCCCGTGCCGGAAGGCGGCTCGTACCCCTCGACGACGGTTGTCGTGCTTCCTCCGAAGCCGAGGGGGAGGCGGGACGTGACGGCGGCCGCTTCCGTCCCCGGGAGCGCGGCCACGCCCTCCCGGAGCCGCTCGAGGATGCCGCTCTTCTCGTCTTCGGCGAGCCCCGGCACGTTGGTGTTCGTGGAGAGGTAGGCCAGACCTTCGACCCGGAATCCGGGATCCACCGACTGCACCCGGACGAGGCTCCGCGCCAGGAGTCCCGCCCCCACGAGCAGCACCACGGACGCCGCGACCTGCACGGCGACCAACCCCCCCTGGACGAGCGACGTGGCCCGGCCGGTCGTGGCGGAGCGGGGCCCTTCCCGCATGCCGGCGGCCGGGTCCTGACGGGCCGAGCGCACGGCGGGGGCGAGGCCGAAGAAGACGGTGGAGGCCAGCACGAGGCCCAGGGTGAAGAGCAACACACCGCCGTCCATGGTCAGCTGGACGCCGGCACCGATCGGGAGGAAGACGGCCAGGCGGTCGGCGAATCCCAGGCTCCAGCGTGCCAGCAGCACGCCGAGGACCCCGCCCGCCAGCGACAGCAGGAGCGCCTCGGCCAGGAACAGGCGGGCCACCCTCAGGCGGCTCGCCCCGAGGGCGCGCCGCACCGCCACCTCGGACTCGCGCACCATCCCCCGGACCAGGAGGAGGTTGGCGAGGTTGCTGCAGGCCAGCAGGAGGACCGCCGCGACGAGCCCCAGGAGGACCGCCGCCACCGGGACCATGCGGCCGTCGACCTCGGGGTGGATCCGCACCTCGTCGGAGCGGAAGACCGTGATGTCACGTCCCGAGTTGAGCTCCGGCCAGTCGGCGGCCAACCGGGACGCCAACCCACCCATCGCGGCGGAGGCCTGCTCGACGGTCACTCCCGGCGCGAGGCGCGCCATCACGTCGTACCAGTGGTCCTCTCGCCGGTCGAGGTTCGCGACGCGGAAGCTGCCCCCGACCTCCACGGAGGAGATGGAGAGCCAGAAGTCCGACACGAGCGGCCCCTCGCCGCCGTTGAATCCCTCGGGACCGACGCCGATGATCGTCACCGGGCGTCCGTTCATCCGCACCGTGCTGCCGACGACCCCCGGATCGCCCGCCATGGCGTTGCGCCAGGTCCGGTGGCTGACGACTCCGAAGTACCCGGCGCCGGGGTGGTCGTGGGCCGGCTCGAACCAGCGGCCCAGCGCGGGCTCCCGACCCACCACGTCCATGTGGCTCGCGGTGGCGAACTCGACCGTCACGTTGCGGGGGCCTTCGGGAGCTTCCCAGGTGACGGTCGCGGGCGTTCGGGCCGAGACGGCCGAAAAGACGTCCACGAAGGCCGCCATGTCCCGGTAGGCCGGAAAGGAGGTGGAGCCCGGCTCGCCGTCGTCCGAGTCCTGGTAGATGCGGACCACCCGGTCGGCGTCCGCGAAGGGCGGCGGCCGGAGCAGCATGGCGTCGACCAGGGTGAAGACCGCGGTGTTCGCCCCGATCCCCAGCGCGACGATCAGCACCGCAGCCGCCGAGAAGAAAGGACTCCGCACCACCCGCCGCCACGCGTCTCCCAGGTCCCGCATCAGTCCCCGCATCGTCATCCCCTCCCGATCGGTTCGCTTCGTCCACTCCATGGTCCCGTCCGAGGGACCGGCGGAGAGGCCCAGCCGCTCCGCCACCGCACCGCGCACGAGGTCGGCGCCCACGCGCACCCACGCCCGCAGCCGGCGCCCGGGTGAGCTGCCCTCCGCGCGAGCCACTCTCCGGTGGGCGAGCTCGAGCATCTCCCGCCCGTACCGCTCCCGGAAGGAGCGGGGGTAGAGGCGGACGAGGAGGCGGAGCAGCGCCACTCCCGGCCGGCGCCCACCCTGCCTCACGGCGTCTCCGGGAGGACGCGGCGGTCTCGCGCCAGGCGGACCAGGTCGGCGAGTCGGGCGGCTTCGGCGCTCGCCAACTGCCGTCCTTCCCGCGTGATGCGGTAGTACTTCCGTCGCGGATCCGCGTCCTCCTCCGGCGCGGCCACCTCCCGGATCAGGCCCCGCTGGGTCATCTCCTTCAGCGAGCGGTACAGCGTGCCGGGCCCCAGCTCGACGGTTCGGTCGGTACTCCGCTCCACCTCGTCCGCGATGCCGAGTCCGTGCAGGTCCGCCCGGCTCAAGGCCAGGAGGATGTGGAACACGGGCGGTCGAAGGGGCACGGCATCAGGGGACTCCCGGTCGGTCATGGCCACTCTCCGCGTGAAATATCCACGACGAATATATCTACGGTGGATAGATCCCGCGAGTTTCGGTGCGTGCCGCTCGGCCGCCCCCTTCCGGTGCGCTCAGAAGTGGGACGTGAGGGCCACGACGAGTCGGCGACCCGGCTCAGGCCGGAAGAAGTCCACGTTCTCCGGACGGGCCCAGAGACGGTCGGTGAGGTTCTCCACCCCGAGGGCCAGCCGGTGTCCGTCCGCCAGCAGGATATCGGCGTGGAGGTCGTGGACGTGGAAGGCCGGCACGGAGGGGCCGACCGGGCTCCCGCCCTCCGGCGCGCGGCGGCCGCCGTGCCAGCGGGCATGGTAGGCCAGCGTCAGGCGGTCCGGGAGGGCCGTCCAGGAGAGGCGGCCCTGCAGGCGGGTCCGGGTCCCTCCTTCGAGGGGATCCTCGGGGTCCCGGGGGTTCAGACGGTCCAGGACCTCCACGGACGCGGTCACGGTCAGCGCCGGGAGCGGGTTCCAGCGCCCCCACGCTTCCAGGCCGCGGACCACGAGACTCTCCACGTTCTCGTTCCTGTACTCCGGCCCGGACCCGGTCTCCCGCCCCGTGGGCTCCACGCGGATCCCGTTCCGGAGCGACGTGCGGTGCACGAAGAGCTCGGCCTCGAGGCCCGGTCGACGCAGGCGGGCGCCCAGGTCCAGACTCAGGCTCGTCTCGGCGGCGAGCCCGGGATTTCGCACCCAGACGCCCCGCCCGCCCGGCGTGGGGCCCGAGAAGAAGCGCTCGACCAGGTTGGGCGACCGGAAGCCCCGGGCCGCCGACCCGATGAGAGCCACGTCCGACCGGACGAAGTGGACGACGCTCACCGATCCCACGACGGTCCGGTCCACGTGGCGGGTGCCCCCGGTCGCGGTGGCCCGGACGTCCTGGTACCGGGCGCCCACCGTCAGGTCGGTGGCGCGACCGGTTCGCCACCGGTCCTGCGCGAACAGACCGGTGCTCGTCAGGGTGGCGTC